>NZ_CP011544.1 GCF_001020985.1 Corynebacterium mustelae | reverse complement strand
CCCGGCGGCTCCACTGGTTGTGATTCCCCCGCCCCTTGTGGGTGGGGGTTTTATTGTTTTACCTGGTGTTTTGTTTTTACTATTAACCCGCTTATGTGGTCTGGGGTAGTCTTAGGTTGTCTTATATTTGGCACGTTTTTGGCACGAAAGATCTCCACCATGGCACAATTCGGAAGCATACGTAAACTCCCCTCTGGGCGCTGGCAAGCACGGTACAGCCACCACGGTGGTCAATACAAAGCACCCGGCACCTTCAAAACCCAACGGCTTGCCATAGCCTGGCTAGCGGAGGAAGAAAAACTCATCACATTCGGAGGGTGGACACCGCCCAGCCAACGCGAAGCTCCCACTACTGGGGCCACAGCCGCCCTAACGGTCGGTGAGTGGGTAACAGAGTACAACGAGGGGCTCCGCACCCGAATTAACCCGATTAAACCCTCAACACACGCCAACTACGTAAAGGTCACCGAGAACCGAATCACCCAGCCACAACCACCCGGCGACGCCGATCTCCGCATCACCGGCCTAGCCGCAACACCCCTAGCGGAGCTAACAAAAACCAAGGTGTATGCTTGGTGGTCCGCCATTTGCGAGACATACGACTCCCCGACAGTAAACCAACAGGCGTACAAACGCCTGAAGGCCGCATGCGCGGAGGCGGTCGAGCGCGAAATGATACCCCGCAGCCCCGTCGAAATTAAGGAAGCAGGTAGACGAGTCAAAAGCGACGAGAAGTATTTACCTACTGACGCGGAGCTGCACGCCATTTTGGGGCATATGAACCCGAGATATAAAGCTCTAACCTCGTTGGTTCTTTTCCACGGGCTGCGGTTAGGCGAAGCCCTCGCGCTGGAACAACACCACGTAAGGGTTACTGGGGAGGTGCCTTTTGCGCCTCGTGTGGTGGTGCGCGTGGAGCAGAATGCACAGCGGATCAATAAACGCGGCGAGCGGACGTACATGCTATGGCAGTCGCCTAAAACCACCGCCGGGTACCGCGACGTGCCTATCCTGCGGAGTCATACCCAGATATTTTTAGACCACCTTGCCAACTACGCCCCCACTGAAACGTGCGCCGTGCAGGTGTTTGAGAAAAACCGCGAAGCGCTGCAAGAAAAGCTGCTGCTGACAGTGACGGAGAAAGGTGCTCCGATGATGGATACCAGTTATCGTAGCGTGCTAGGCCGTGCGAAAGAACGCGCTGGGGTGTGCATGGACATAGACCCTCATTGCGGTAGGAACTGGCTGATTACTAGGTTGGCGGAGCAGGGGGCGCACTTGAAAGAGATTGGCCGACTGTTGGGACAAGAGGACATTTCGACGATCCTGGGGGTGTATATGAAGGTGCGTGCGGGGCGGGTGGATACGCTGATGGATCGCGTGGACGACTCGCTGTAGCCGAAAAAATAGGACCCTCTCCAATCGGGGAGGGTCTTTCATTTTATTGGTTTATTTGGTGCGCGGGGTTTGCGGGGTGCACACCTGCGGGCATCTGTGGCCTTTGCATACCCGGCGGGATTCTCGAAGGTTCTGGTAGTCGGTCTGCGATTTCGCACAGAACCCACAGTATCCCTGAGCTCATGAGGCCGGTCACCATGGTGGTGATTATGGATATCCCTTCTTCCGGATAGGCGAAGAAGGTTAGTATGCCGATTACTATTCCTATGGCGCTGAGGCTTCCGAACCCTATGGCGAGGTTTTTAAAGAGTTTAAGCACGCTGGTTTCCTTTCGTATATTCGTCTCCAGATGAGTACCGTTTGGCGGGCTACCCCGAGTTCGTGGGCTATCGCTCCTGGGTGCTCTCCGTATAGTTTCTCAGCTTCTGCATATGCTAGCGGATCTATGAGCAGCTCCGCAGCAAAACGGTCTGCTTGCCATTCCTGCCGGGTGTTAAAGCACCCCTCATGCCCGTGGTAGGCGTGGCCTAGTTCGTGTGCGAGTGTATGTAAATAGTCGCCCCTACCTAGGTCTTTGGCTAAGAGTATGGTACGGGCTTGTGGGAACCAGCCGCCGAGATCTAGGGGGTGCAGCACCCCTTGAGTGTCCGTGAGTACTTGGATTCCTAGGTCTTCGGCTAACTGGAGGAGTTTAGGCTCCTGATCCGTAATCATCGTCTCCTTCTTGTGGTTCTCTCATCCTCCTATCAGCAGCATAGCGGCTACCTCTTACATGAGACAGGTCGTCGATGTGGGTGACGCTCGCCGGGTTGAATTCGACCGGGCCTTCGGCGAGGTCGATCACGTTCGGGTCGGCGTCGTTTGTGAAAAGCAACCGCGCTTCGGGGTCGGAGCGTTTGAGTATTTCGTCAAGTATTTGCTGGTTGGTTGCTTTTCGCAAAGCATACTCAATACCGATGCCGTCAGTTTCGTGCTCATGGATGTAGCCGTTTTCAATCAGCCCAGTTATGGGCGACCGTCCATAGGAGCGGCATAGTGCGATAACCATTTCCGGGGATAGGGAACCTTTTTCCATCTGTCGTTGGATTGTGGTTTGTGCGTACCCGACTTTTGCTGATGCGCTCCGCATGGAGTCGGTGCCTATCAGGTTTTGTAACCATTGTTTAACATCCATGGGCCCCATCGTATAGCGTTTTGTGGTCAACGTAAAGCTGAGGGTAAAGAACCAGTTTAACGGCGTTGTTGGGGGTGACTTGTGGGGGTGTTGTCCATTTCAGGTTTTGCACACTGTGGTCATTCTTGGCAAACTGTGGTCACAGGTTGCAACACGGCAACACGGAAAACAAAACACAAAAACCGAAAGGAGAACCCCCATGCAAAAAGCACCACGCTACCGCTTCCGGCCAGGCGCACTAGACCACATCATGCGATCACGGAACCTCACCACAGACGAACAACTCGCCGCCTGCATCGGAGTAAACCCAGACGACATCACCCAACTACGCGCCGGGGCAGAAGTCACACCCCGAGTAGCCCTCAAAGTCGCCACCATCCAAGGCGACCCAACCTTCATCAGCGGATACTTCGACCTCGTCAACGACCCCCTAGTAGCTGCTTGAGACAAGCGCCCACCACAACCACCATCAATTCCTCATACCAGGGAAATAACCAATGACAACCGAAATGCCCCCATGGCTGACGGTAACCGCAGCCGCTGACTACATGGGCTGCTCCAAAGAAACCGTCCGACGCCTCATCAACGAAAGAAAACTCGTGGCCACCTACTTCACGCCACGCACACTCCGAGTAAGCCGCGAATCCATAGACAATCTCGCCGCAAAAAACACCGCATAGAAAGCAACTGACCATGACCCTCCTACTCACAATCGCACTGCTCCTCATAACAATCTTCCTCGCCGCGTGGGTGGCCGATGCCGACCGCAAAGCAGAACAAGCCCTCGACTACATCAACGAGCTAGAACTCCAACTCATCCGACAAGAAGCCCGAACCCATGGAACCCCTAACCGCCTTCATCGTTCTATGCACCCTAGTCAACGTGTTGTTACTGACCGTCATTATCCGACTGCGTAAACACGCGAAAAAGCATTTAGCGCAATTAATGCCGGAGCGCCAGCGGTAAACCCTGGTGCGGCCTGCCCCGGCCGGGAACACACATGCGTGGGGTTCGACTCCCCACCCAGGCACACAGCCCCCAAGAACCACCCCACAGTAAAACGTCTGGGCGGAACTCGGGTGGGCGCGCTTTTTGAAAACTCGATAGTGAAACGCCCCTCAAAGGAAAAATACTGGCGGGAGAGCGCACCACGTGAGTGCGCCACGACCCCGCAAGCCCACCACCGTACTGGGCAGGAACCCCGCAGTGGCACGCGGGAGGCAAAACAAGGGGGGCAGTACAAATGAAGAACCTTCACGGCCAAGGTACGGAAAACAGATTGGCCGAAAAAGGGCATGTGCATTTTCCAGTTATGCAACCCCCGGGTGCAACCCCTGGGCATGCCACGAGGCCACCCGGGTGTGACGCCCCGCCGGAACAGTCACCAGCGGGGTACAAGCGCCGCCATGAACCCCAGCTCTCGAACAGGGGGAGCGGAACCGCTGCACCCGGGCAGCCCCACCACACACCAAAAAAATAGGGAAACACCATGAACGACTACCTCATTCACCAACTAGTGTGTGACCTGCCCGAATACATTCGGGACGCCGCAAAAAGCAACGGTTACACACTAGCTGAAACCAACTCGCCCCCACGGTGGGACGAGGCACAGCAACAGCAAGACCTACTGATCACCATCGCCAGCCGGAACATCCAGGCACGCGACCAACTCATACGAAACCTAGGGCACGCACTCGACGCCGCGAACCGTGAACGTCTAAACGAACAATCCCGCGCCCAAGGACTCAAGGAAAAGGTCAATAACCAAAAAGACTCGCTTTCAAAGATTATCGAGGAGCGCAAGACGCTCCAGATCGAAATAAAGAATCTAGGGCGGAAGCTCACGGTGTGGCACCAACGCCAAGCCAAAGCACAAAAAGCCCTCTATGAGCTCCGGGGAAAACACCCCGAGGTGGATTACACCGACCTTGCCGATGCGCTTAGTCTCACCCTCGAAGAACAGGGGGAGGTGGGGGAGTGAGTACGAAACCCAACCCCCTCGACCTGCTAGCAAAAGCCAGTAGGTGCATCGCAATGGCTAGAACACTCTCGGGGTTCACCGCGAAAAACCACGAGGAACTCAACCAAGCAGAACGCTCCCTCACCCGGGTTCAGCAACGCATATTAGCTGAGAAACAACCCCCGGCTAAACACCAGCCACACCCCACACAGGTGCAGCTGATGCACACCGAACGCGCCCTTATCCTCCGCGAAAAGCAAATGGAACTGGCCGCAATCGCCGCTAAATGGGTCGCGCCACAGCGAACCATCTCGGCCATGCAGGATGCGATTGATGCACTGACCCTGGAGATCAACCGGATACACCAGCTGCAGAAAATCCCCAGTAGGGAGACAACATGACACCAATCCCGCCCTGCTACGAGGTCGTGAATCTCGACCTACCAACACGGGACGCAGACTTTCATACACGTATCCGCTTCGCGGAAACCGCCAGAGCCCATGAGGCTACCCACCTCCTCACCATCACCGGTGAGGTACGCACCTGGTTGCGCTTCGGCTGCAACCAATCTTTGCCCGTGCGGGAGCCAGGGCAAAAGCACATCGAACTGATCCCCTACACAAACATTTTCGCGCTGCTACGCCGACGTCGGAATAACACCGACACCGGCACGGCCGCAGCCTAACCCCTGAAAGGACAAACCCCATGGATCTAACCACCCGACTGCTGGAGATCGCACAGAACTACCTCACAAATGATCTCGACCCGATGACCATCGCCGAGATGCAGGAATCCGGAACCCTGCCAGACGTCGACCCGGAGGTTATCGAGGAAGCAATCAAACAACTTGACCTCGTGAAACTACACCAATCCACGCTGCTGCCAGAGGGCACGGAAACCCGAGTCGAGCCACTCGCAGACTCCATACGCGCCATTGCCGAGCATTGCTTCAGGAGCGTAGACATCGACAACCCGGTAGAAACCGCAACCCTGAAAATCAACATCCGGCTCGAATTGGAGGACAACGGAGAGTTCATAGAGTGCGATGCCCAAACCGATATCACCAAGTTTTTTAAGGAGGACTAGCCATGACACCCACCACGCAGATACAAGATTTCCTCAACGCCGCCGCCAGGGTCAAAGCTGGGCTCACGGATATGTATATAGCACTAGGCGCTATCGAGACGGTCGCCCTCGACTGGGCGGAAGCGTCCGGAAACCTGGGGGAGTACAACACCCCACCAGCCCCGGAACCTGTGGTGACACAGGCACCTGAACCCACCCAAACAACCGTGCCGGCTCAACCAGACCCGACACCCGAAAACACGCCACAGCCAGCACAAACAACCCTGCCGGCCGACGTGCCGGCCGAAGTCGAAAAACCCACGCCGGAACCCACACCCACAGCACCAGAGCTGACCTTCGAGGACGTAAGAACACGGCTCGTCGACATAGCCAAACAAGGCCACGCCGACGCGGTGAAAAACATGCTCACCAACCTAGGCGTCAGCAAACTATCCGACATCCCACCAGAACGCTACCCCGAAGTCATGGCACTAGCAGACGGGATCATCCAATGACCGAAACACACCACGCAGACCGAGACCACGCCGTACTATCCGCATCCGGATCACACCGCTGGCTCAACTGCACCCCATCGGCAACCATCGAAGCCGAACTACCCGACACCACAACAACCGCCGCAGAGGAAGGAACCGCCGCCCACGAACTAGCCGAACACAAACTAAAAAAGAAACTCAAACTCCTCAAACCCCGCACCCGGAAACCAAAATCCGAATACGACAGTGCGGAAATGGACCAACACACCGACGACTACGTCACCTACGTCCTAGAGGCCTACAAAGAAGCCAAGAAACTCAGCACAGATGCTGAAATAATCTTGGAGCACAAAGTCGACTTCTCCCATCTCGTGCCCGACGGGTTCGGGACCGCCGACTGCATCATCATCGCCGACGGAACCCTCACCCTCATCGACCTGAAATACGGGAAAGGCGTACTCGTCGACGCGTGGGAAAACCCCCAGCTGAAAATATACGCCCTAGGGGCACTCAACGACCTCGGCATGCTCTACGACGTCGAACGCGTCAAAATGGTGATTTTCCAACCGCGCCGGGAAAACATATCGGTTTTCGAGCAAACCGTGGAGCAGCTGAACACCTGGGCGCAGGAAACCCTCGTACCCCAAGCCCAACTAGCCGTAAACGGCGACGGGGAATTCAAAGCAGGCGAGTGGTGCACCTTCTGCAAAATCCGAACCACCTGCCGGGCTAGGGCGGAAAACGCCCTAAAGCTAGCAAAGCTGGAGTTCAAAGACCCTCCGGAGCTCACCGATGAGGAGATAGCCGATGCGCTGAAGATCATCCCTGATCTGAAACGCTACGCCGAAGCGCTTCTCAACTACGCGACGGAAAAGGCCATGCAGGGCCATAACTGGCCGGGCTTCAAAGTGGTCGAGGGTCGAAGCATACGAAAGTACACCGACGAGCAGGCAGTCATCAGCGCCTGCGAAGAGGCTGGGTTCACCGACATTTTCCAAAAGAAGCTTCTCACCATCACGGCGATGCAGAAGAAGCTCGGCAAGAAGCAGTTCGAGGAGCTTCTCGGTGATCTGGTGCATAAACCGGCGGGTAAGCCCGCCCTGGTGGAGGCTAGCGACCCGAGGCCGCCACTTCATATCCCTACAGCTGCGGAAGAATTCGCAGAATTTCTCAACTAGAAAGGTACATTCATGTCTGTCAAACTTGTAACCCCTGATGAGGTTCGTTTCTCCTACGCTAACGTGTGGGAACCCCGTTCGATCAACGGCTCCGAGAAGGAAAAGTATTCCTGCTCGATCCTGATCCCGAAGACGGCTACCCGCACCCTCGCCCTGATCGAGCAGAAGATCAAGGAGGCCCTGGAAGAAGGCAAGGCCAAGTTCAACGGAAAGATCCCACCAATAGGCTCGCTGAAGCTCCCCCTGCGGGACGGTGACCTGGAGCGCGAAGACGAAGTCTACGCCGGGCACTACTTCATCAACGCAAACGCTAATGCGGACTATAAGCCACAGATCCTTGGCCCCGACGGTACCCCCATCATTGACCGCAATGAGTTCTACTCCGGCTGCTACGGTCGCGTAAGCCTGCAGTTCTACACATTCAACGTTAACGGCAACCGGGGTGTGGCCGCAGGTCTGGGGAACATCATGAAAACCCGCGACGGTGAGAACCTCGGCGGCGCGGGTGTGCGCGCTGAGGATGAGTTCGCTGAATACATTCAGGCCGCGCCGAGCGTGGTGGCTACGGATGGGTTCGGTAACTCTCTCGGCGGGATGCTCTCCTAAACCGAGTCCCCGTTAACCGCATCAGCCCCAACAGGCCTATCAACTGTTGGGGCTGATGTGTTCGGAAAAAAGGGAAACCACCATGGAACTAGCTATAGACATTGAAACCTTCAGCGGAACCCCAATCACACACGGCGTGTACAAATACGCCGCCGACCCAGACTTTACCCTACTGCTGTTCGCCTACAGCATCGACAACGGCCCCGTCACCCTCATAGACGTGGCATCAGGTGAGAAAATCCCCCAAGACATCCTCGGGGCGTTAACCTCCCCGATGGTGCACAAGTGGGCATTCAACGCCCAATTCGAACGAGTATGCATATCCCGCCACCTACGAGACCACCACGGCCTGAACTTCGACCTCCCACCAAAAGGCTGGCGCTGCTCCGCCGTATGGTCCAGCGCAATGGGGCTACCAGCCAGCCTCAAAGACGTGGCCAAAGCCCTCGACCTGGACGCCCAAAAACTTGACACGGGTAAAAACCTCATCAAGATGTTCTGCGAACCCACCAACAAAAAACAACCATGGGAACAGCAAACCGAGCTCTTTGCCGTAGAAAGCGCGCAACGGCGCAAGCCCACTAACCACCCGCAAGAGTGGGAAGACTTCAAAAAATACAACATCCAAGACGTCGTCGTGGAAAACCAGCTACGGCAACACCTCACCCATCTAGGCGCCCTGCCCGACTGGGTATGGCACCAATACGAGGTAGACCAGCAGATCAACGACCTTGGTGTACGGATCGACACCACCCTAGCCGAGGCCGCTATCCACATCGACCATGTGCATAAAGAAGAATGCCTAGACGAAGCCCGGGAACTAACCGGCCTGGAGAATCCGAACAGCCCCTTGCAGGCCCTCGCCTGGTTCCGGGACAACGGTATGGCGCTCCCAGACCTGACGAAAAACAGCGTCGAACAGGCTTTACAGTACGCCACCGGCACGGTGAAACGCGTCCTGGAGCTACGGCAAGAGCTGTCCCGGTCGAGTGTGAAAAAGTACCAAGCGATGCTCAACGGCGTGTGCCCCGACGAGCGCGCCCACGGGTTGCTGCAGTTCTACGGTGCGGGGCGGACAGGCCGGTGGGCGGGAAGGCAGATCCAGGTGCAGAACCTGCCGCGTAACTATCTGGAAGACCTCGACGATGCTCGGCAAACCGCCCTCATGGGTGATGCGGATCTTATGGGCATGCTGTATGGGAGCATTCCGGATACGTTGTCTCAGTTGATTAGGACGGCGTTCATACCCGCCGATGGGATGCGCTTCATTGTTGCTGACTATTCCGCCATCGAAGCGCGGGTGTTGGCCTGGCTGGCGGGGGAGGAGCATACTTTACAGGCGTTCCAGGACGGCAAAGACTTGTACTGTGTGACCGCGTCCCGCATGTTCGGTGTGCCCGTGGAGAAACACGGGCCCAACGCCGAACTACGGCAAAAAGGAAAAGTTGCAGTTTTGGCCTGTGGCTACCAGGGTGGTGCTGGGGCGCTCGAAGCAATGGGTGCGCTGCGTATGGGGTTGAAACCAGACGAACTGCAGCCCATCGTGGAAGCTTGGCGGTCTGCTAACCCCAACATTGTGAATCTATGGTACCGGGTGGAGGATGCCGCCAAAGCGGCCATAGCTACCCCCGGGTTTCCTGTTCCCCTGCCCGGGCACGGTCTTACGCTCCAGGTTGTGGAAGACCAGCTGCTCATCACACTGCCTAGTGGTAGGAACCTCGTGTACCCACAGCCCCAGATGGGCACCAACCGGTTCGGTAAACCCTCCATCACGTGTATGGGTTTCGACATCAACCGGCGCTATACCCGCATTGAAACATATGGCGGGAAGCTGGTGGAGAACATCACTCAGGCGGTGGCTAGGGATCTACTGGCGCACGCGCTGACAGTTGTAGCCGAGGCGAATCTTCGGACGGTTATGCATGTGCATGACGAAATTGTTGTGGAGGCCCCCACGAGTATTCGAGTTGAGACCGTGTGCCGGTTGATGACATCCAAACCGGAGTGGATTAGCAAGGTACCAAGAAATCTGCCGTTGGATGCTGATGGTTATGAGTGCGATTACTACAAGAAAGACTAGAAAGACTTGCAGGGTCTAGAAAAGGTAGAAAACCATGAACGAAAACAAGCTGAAATCGTTAACCGAGGCACTCACTGAACTGGCCTCGGCCGAACGCTACGAAGCAGAACTTATCCTGAAAGCAGACCCAGACACGGTCATCGCCCAAACCGTCGCAGCAGTGCGCAGGAGCTTCGCACTAGACATAGAAAAGCTACTCACTGAGATGGGCTTTCTTGACCCGACGACGCCGGAAAAGTGTAGACAATCTGCAGAAGCTGGTACATAAAATCAATAGCTTTCTCGGCCGTATCCTTATCGATCGACGCGAGGTCATGCGTGGCCTTATTTCCCCATACCCTAATGGACTCTACCCACTGATTCCTTTGCCGTGCGGTAATAAACCCCTCATCAACGAGATACTGCAAACACTCATCGAAATTAGGTGAGAATCCGTTTTCCTTCTTTTCCGAAAGGCCCATTTCCACGGCCATGTGGAAAAGAAGTTTCCGGCACATCAACGTGCTACTGGTGTAGGCGGAAGCCGCGAAACAATCTAACGCCTCTTCCCAGGCCAATCTAACCTGCGAGCTTAGATGATCTGGAACGTCCTTAGGTCTTGCTTCTGGGACTTTTATCGACAGCGAGCCCCCGTAAATTATCCCCCATACTCCCTGGCCGCAAGACAAGCACAATAACCACACGGAACTGGAATAAATCTCGGGGTGACGCCAAGCCCCTGGCGGGTAGGTTTCTGCCAGCTTCAGCATCCTTTTGGTCCCACAACTGGGGCAATCAGTGCTGACATAACAGTCGCTGTCAGTCTCCGAAAAATCACCCGCACGGCCCCTGACAGACCACAAAGTATCTAGAAATCCCATGTATCAAATTGTGTCGCACTAGTGCGCACGAAACCAACAAACCACCCCCACACAGAAAGAAGACTCAATTGCGCATCATACGAAAAGCCAAAATTTACCAAGGGCGGAGCACTAGAAGCTGGGTAGTGCGGTTCCTCCAGCACTACCCAGAATTACAACAAACCGAAACGGTGGGGATGCTGCAAATGAAATCCCACTCCGAGGCTATACGCTTCGCACACACCTGGGTAAAAGGCGGTAAACAACCATGAGCAACTACACCCTCACAGACACCGAACTGCTCCGACGCCTCTACGAATACTCGCAAAAAGGGACAAGATACGACCCAGACAACGCTGCAAAAGGACACAGGGTTTACCCCGGGTCGGACGAGAGGGACACGTTCCTACAACTCCTCACCAGCCCCGACTACTTCGCTGAATACCTCCACGGCACACCCAATCGCATCGACTCTTATCTTCCCGAAGACCCGGCTCAGCCGAAGATCAACGCAGACGAGAAAATCGTCATCCTCGGAATCGACGACACCCACAGCGAAATATATAACTGCCAATGGGAAACCGACGAATACCCAGAGCCCATATTCGAAAACCTCACCCCGTCGCAGCTGCTGACAATCGGCATCGCCTGCATCAGCGGCGCGATCATCCAACAACACAACCAAGAAAGCCTCGATAATGCTCAACGCCGACATCATCAAGAAAAAGATAGCTGAGAAACAGCAAGAAATAGCCGACCTTAAAGAACAACTCCGAACCGCCGAAACCCCCGGCTTCCATCTAGGCGCAGGCTACAACGGCCTACAGCTACTCAAAGCCCCCGTAGGGACCATCGTACGCGACAGGCTTGGCACCGAATACATTTGCGCCGGACACCCAGTAGACACCAAGCAGACGTCGTGGGTGCGACTCGGGCGCCAACTATCACACGGCGCGACCTACACCATCATCTACCTACCCAAAGAAAAACCATGACCCACCGCGTCACCTTCAAATGGTGCCGAAACCACAAACTGTGGTGGCTCCAATGGGACGAAGGGGATCACACCCACCTGATAAGCATCGGACCAGACTACCCGATGATCTACGGAGACTACCTACGAGTACTAGAAAAAATACGCACCAATGCCACCGCGTTGTCCAAAAACACAAAACCATAAAGGATCCTAACCATGCCTGAAGCCGCCTTCACCTTCCTAGCCTTCTTCTTCAAACACGCACTAGACATGGGCGAGGACTTCAGCACCGAAGAAAACCGAAAACTCGTCAAAGACGTGACAGAAAACTGTAGCGACGAACTCCAAGCCCTCAGCCGCGCCATCAAACGACTACGAGACCGGGAAGGCATGCCCGAAATCAGCACCGTGCTGAAAGCTACCAACATATCCATGGCACTGCTACTACTCCGAGGATAACCAACAACCCCACCATTCGAAGCGCCCCTAGAGCCAGGTGGCTTGGGGCGCTTAACCATTAACCCCAGCAAAAACCAAGAGCAAAAGGAGAAAACCCCGATGACCACCCCGAGCCGAGAAATCAAACTAGCCACAGCCCCCACTCGGCTCGCACGCCGCTGGGAAAACACCCTCACAACCTGGCCACACCTCAAACAACGACTCCAAACCCCCAGCATCAGCCAAACAACCGTCGAAAAATACCACGCCCTCCCCAAAGCCCAACAAGCAGACCTCAAAGACCACGGAGGATTCGTCGGAGGCCACCTCCAACACGGACGCCGCAAAAAAGACGCAGTACTCTCCCGAAGCATCCTATGCCTCGACATCGACGACCCACCCCAAAACCTCCTCACCACACTACCCGACACCCTCACCTGCGAATGGGTAGCATACTCCACCCACTCCCACACACCCACCAACCCACGCCTACGACTCATCCTCCCACTCACCCGCGACGTCACCGCCGACGAATACGAAGCCATCGGACGCCGCATCGCCCAAGACATCGGAATCGATTTTTTCGACGACACCACCTACCAAGCCCACCGGCTCATGTACTGGCCCTCCAAATGCGTCGACGGCGAATACCTCTACCAAGAAAACCACGGCACCTGGCTAGACCCAGACAAAACCCTCAACCGGTTCGACGACTGGCGGGACGTCACCACCTGGCCCGTATCCAGCCGACAAGCAAACATCATCAAACACACCGCCGACCGGCAAGCCGACCCACTCGAAAAACCCGGCATCGTCGGCGCATTCTGCCGAGCCTTCACCATCCACGAAGCCATCACAGAATTCCTAGAAAACACATACGCCACATCCACCATCCCCGACCGATACACCTACACACCAGGCGAATCCGCCAACGGAGTCATCACCTACGACAACAAATTCGCCTACTCCCACCACGGCACCGACCCCGCAGGCGGCCAACTCTGCAACGCCTTCGACCTCGTCCGAATCCACCTATATGGCGGCGAAGACGACGACACCAACCCAAACACCCCACCAGCAGCCAAACCCTCCTACCAATCCATGGTACGGCTAGCCACAAACCACCCCGTAGTGAAACAAGCACTCGCCACCGAACGCATCCAACAAGCACAACAAGAGTTCGACGGCCTAGACGTAGACACACCCACCGAAGCAGGCGAATGGGAATCACTACTAGAACTCAACAAAAACGGAAAGGTCATCGATGTTTTATCCAACTACGTCACAATCCTCACCCACGAGAAAACCCTCCAAGGCATCGCCCTGAACGAACTCACCGGAGGGGTCGACATCCACCCAGGCAAACCAACCCCCTGGGCACAAACAAAACCAGGCTGGTCAGACACCGACAACGCCCACCTACGCGTACTACTACAAAAACGCTGGGGTTTATATCACGTCGGTAAAACCAAAGACGCCCTCGCGGCCGTATCAGCACAGCGCTCCTTCCACCCCGTCCGCGACTACCTCGACCAGCTACCCGCCTGGGACGGGGTTAAGCGTGTAGACCGCCTGTTCGTCGACTACCTCGGCGCAGACGACACCGAATACGTACGGGCCGTCACCAGAAAAACACTCGTCGCAGCAGTAGCTAGGGTACGCACACCCGGGGTGAAATTCGACCAAGTGCTTATCCTCAACGGCCCCCAAGGTGTGGGTAAGTCTACGATCTTCGCACGGCTAGCAGGACAGTGGTTCTCCGACGCCCTCACACTGCTCGACATGAAAGACAAAACCGGAGCCGAAAAACTCCAAGGCTACTGGATCCTCGAACTCGGCGAACTCGCCGGAATGCGAAAAATGGAAGTCGAAACCGTCAAAGGATTCCTCTCCCGCACCGACGACAAATACCGCGCCGCCTACGGCACCGTCGTAGAATCCCACCCCCGCCAATGCATCATCGTAGGCTCCACCAACGCCGAAAACGGATTCCTCCGCGACAACACCGGAAACCGCCGCTTCTGGCCCGTCACAGTCACAGACCACGCCACCAAAAAAGCATGGTCGATGACCGACGCCGAAGTAGACCAAATCTGGGCAGAAGCCCACCACTACTACCAGCAAGGAGAACCCCTCTACCTCACCGGAACACTCGCACACATAGCCACCCGTCAGCAGGAATCAGCCATCGAAACCGATGACCGCGCGGGACTAGTAGAAGCCTGGCTCGACATACCACTAGCCGACAACTGGGAAAACCTCACCCTGACCCAGCGCCGACAGTGGTTCCAAACTATGGACGACTTCGGACACGTCGACGACTACACCGGGGCACTCGTACGCCGCGAAACCGTCACGAACCCGGAGATATGGGCGGAATGCTGGGGCCAAGACCCATCCAGGCTACGACCAGCCGACTCCTACGCGATAGCGGCCATCATGCAAAAAATGCCCGGATGGGAAAAACAAGGAAGCAAGCGAAAAACCAAATTATACGGGCAGCAGCGAGCGTATAAGCGATGCGATGAACCCGAGGATCAACCACCATTCTGAAACGGGGGACAACCTCCGGGGGACAACCTCAAAAAGCTAAAAGTTGTCCCCCAAAACACAGGGGGACAAGAAAAAGTTGTCCCCCAGGTTGTCCCCCACAAAAACGCGAGGTAAAAACACGAAAAACGTGCGTAGGGGGACAAGTTGACAACTAATTCTAATGAGTAAACAAAAACCTGAACGTATCTGCGCGTATACGCAGAACTCCGCGCACGTATAGAAAAACGAAAGAAGTTGTCCCCCCCATGGACGAAAAACATGTAGAACAAGCACTCACGCGAGCCGTCAAAAACCTCGGCGGCCTATGCCTGAAATTCACAAGCCCCGGCCTCGCCGGAGTGCCAGACCGACTCATACTCCTCCCCGGAGGGTGCATCGCATTCGCCGAACTCAAAGCACCAGGCAAAAAACCCAGACCAATCCAACGGGTACGCAAAAATCAAATAGAAAACCTCGGAGTGCCCGTCCACATCATCGACCACCCCAACCACATCCACGAGGTGCTACATGAAATACAAACCACACAACTACCAACAAGAAGCAACAACCTTCATTGAACAAACCCCAGAAGCAGCAATCCTTTTAGGCATGGGATTAGGCAAAACCATCATCACCCTCACCGCCATCAACAACCTCATCTACGACCACTTCGACACACGAAAAGCCCTCATCATAGCCCCCTTGCGAGTAGCTAGAGACACCTGGCCTGCAGAACTCAAAAAATGGGACCACCTAGGGCACCTCCGCATGAGTAGCATCGTGGGAAGCCCCCAAAAACGACTCGAAGCACTCGCCACCGACGCCGACATCTACGTCATCAACCGAGAAAACATCCCATGGCTAGTAGACCACTACCAGCACGAGTGGCCATTCGACATGGTCATCATCGACGAACTCTCCAGCTTCAAAAACCACCAAGCCAGACGGTCCAAAGCACTCCAAAAAATGCGACCCCACATCAAACGCATCATCGGCCTAACCGGAACACCCAGCCCCAACGGACTCATGGACCTATGGGCCCAATTCCGACTACTCGACGGAGGCAAACGACTCGGCAGATACATCACCCACTACCGCAACCAATACTTCAACCCAGACAAACGCAACGGCATGCAAATCTTCTCCTACACACTAAAACCGGGGGCAGAACAACAAATCTACAACCAAATCGCCGACATCACCCTCAGCATGAAAACCACCGACTACCTCCAACTACCACAATGCACGCACACCAACCACGTAGTACACCTCACGCCAACACAAACCAAAACCTACAACAGGTTTAAACGCGACCTCGTCCTAGAACTAGGCGACGAGACCATCGACGCAGCCAACGCCGCAGCACTCTCCGGAAAACTCCAACAACTCGCATCAGGCGCCATCTACACCAAGGACGGCCACACCGAGATACACGACAAAAAACTCGACGCACTAGAAGACATCATCGAAGCCGCCAACGGCCAAACCGTCCTATGCTCCTACTGGTTCAAACACGAAGCAGAACGCATCCTGAAACGCTTCCCCCAAGCAACACACCTCGACACCGCCGAAGACTTCCACAAATGGAACCGCGGAGAAATACCCCTAGCACTCATACACCCAGCATCAGCAGGACACGGACTGAACCTCCAAACCGGCGGCCACATCATGGTCTGGTTCACAACACCCTGGAGCCTAGAGCTCTACGAACAAGCCAACGCCAGACTATTCCGGCAAGGACAAACCGAGCCCGTCAGCATCATCCACATCCAAGCGAAAGGCACAATCGACGAAGACGTACACAAAGCCCTAAGCCAAAAACACGCAACACAAGACGGACTCATCACCGCCGTCGCCGCGCAACTACGAAAGGAAAACCAATGAGCCCAACCAACCCACTCACCGCAACCATCTACAGCGCACCAGGATGCATGAAATGCCGCTACACCAAACGCGGACTAACCCGCCTCGGATTCACCATCATCGAGGAAAACATCCACGAACACCCCAACAAAATACAACTCATGGCTGACATCAAAGCCGCCGAACTCCCCCTCGTCGAGGCCACCATCCATGGCGAACCCCACACATGGACCGGATACAGCGACACACGCATGAGAAACCTAGCCGACACCATTCAGGAAGCCGACCAGTGAGCAACCTCAATAACAACCTCACAAACCTACTCTGGCTCGTCATCGAACTAGAACACATGCTAACCCTCCCACGGGTACCCGGAGGTGGGCGCAACCCAGGGCCCCCAGGGCCTACCGCACCAGTACCCGCCGCCGACATCGACCTCAGGCTAGAACTCGAAGACGAAATCCGAGACGTCGTCACCCAAATCCACAGCGCGAACGAACAAAGCTACGTCCACCTAGTGGGCAAACCCCTATCAGCCTGGGTCCGTTGGCTAGTCGAGCATCAGCACTGGCTATACGCACACCCTGAGCCGCAAGCAGTGGAGGACACCGTTGCGTACTGGACACATCGACTAGCAAACCGCATCGACCCCCGTGACGAACGCGAGCTAGCTAACCAGCCAGAGCCATGGCTCAACAGCCGAACGATACGCATAAAGCTAGAACGCAAAGGTCACCGCGTCAGCGCCGACCGGCTACGCCAATGGGCGCACAGAGGACACATAGCATCCAAGACAATGCAGATAGGCGGAAGCGAAGAAGTCCGCTACAGGCTAAGCGACGTACTGTCCTACCTGCTTAAACCCGACCGCAGCGCCCCCAAAAGTGCAAAAATTTGACAGCGCTGTCACGCCTGTTGATATAATCGACGCGACGACAACGTATATCTACATAACAAACCCCTAACAACCCTGTTAGGGGTTTTCGGCGTTTCAAGGGGGTCATCATATGTGGGACAGAAACAACCCGCGGTGCAGGACACCGGAATGGAAAGCCTTAAAGAGACAAGCCAAACGACAACTCCAAAATGAGTGCGCCGAATGCGGGCATCGCGAGGGGCTGGAGCTAGATCACATAACCCCGCATTTCGAAGGTGGGGCCGACAGCCTGGAAAACCTCCAATGGCTATGCGGACCGTGCCATAAGCGGAAGACCGACGAGGAGTCGATTCGGGCGAGGGCGAGGAAAGCGGCGACGCTTCGGCGGAGGCCTCGGCTGCCGTTCGGATTGGCCTAGAGGGCGGTATCGAAAATGAAGCCCAATATCGAATGTGAAGCACTTCACATCAGCTACCCCCACCTGGGGGAGTATCCCCCTCCCGAGCCACGGCGCCGCCGGAGGGCATAGGGCCTGACAGTCTGTACGGGTTTGGGCTTTCGATGTTGCGGGCACCCTGCGCGGGGCCCAGCGTCGCGCGAGTCGAACCCAACCGCAACCGGCGAGGTTTTTCGATTTCGGGGAAGCCAAACGCCCTCGCAGCGCCAAGTTGCGCCAAGAAAAATAAAAACCGCTGTTCATGGCTTTATTTCGTAACGTTTGGTAAAATTAAGGGCATGAAAAGGGCGTGTCAGCAGTGCAGGAATGAATTCGAAGCGGAAGGCTCACGGGGACGGACCCCGAAATTCTGCTCATCCGCCTGTAAGCAACGCGCCTACAGACACCGGAAAGCAGCAACTCGACGCTTGCCCGAACTTTTAACCCAGCGCGCATCGTGGGCAAGGGCCAAGGGGAAACGCCCCGTGCAGCCAAACGGTATGCCCGCGTCATCTACTGACGCCTCGACGTGGGCGAATTTTCAGGACGTTACCCGCGGTGAAGGCGATGGGTTCGGAGTAATGCTGGGTGGCGGGTTAGGCTGCCTGGACTTGGACAATTGTTTTCAAGGTTCACGGCTCACACGTTGGGCGCGCAAGGCGATAGAGAAGCTTCCTTTTGAAGTGGTGTTCGCCGAACGGTCCATGAGCGGCCGCGGCCTACATGTTTTTGTTAAAGCGCCGGAAATGCCCGGAAGGAAGCGCGGGGGCGTTGAGTTTTACAGTCGCGCACGGTTTATTCGGGTGACGGGCGACGCGTTTTCGATTTAGCTAGCTAGTGAGGGGGTGGTTTCTTTGCCGGGGCCGCCGCCGAAGAAAAACGCCCGCAGGCGTAACGCACGACCAGACTGGGTGACATTGCCTGCGGAAGGGCGCAAAGGCAAGGCGCCGAAGTGGCCCTTGAAGGGGCGCAGCCCAGCGGGGTGGACGGCGCTATGGAGAAAACCGCAAGCCGTAATGTGGGAGCGCAACGGTGACGATCTTCTAGTGGCTAGGTATTTGCAAATTTCTAACCTGGTGCAAGAAAACCTCAGCAGCGGGAAAGTACCTACCAATGCCTTGGCCGAACAGCGGCAGATTGAGGACCGACTCGGGTTGTCCCCAATGGCAATGAAGCGCTTGCAGTGGGAAATTTCGGAGGACGTTTCGGAGGTGAAAAAACCCTCGGACAGCGGTGTTGTGATTGAGGCGGGTGATCGATTTGCAAACCTCATCTGACTTGATGGTCCCGCGTTCGGAGCTGGAGTTACCTCCGGGGTATCGGAGGGGCTCGCTGGGTGAGTGGGTGACGCTTCCGTGGCCGTCGTCGCCGGAGAAGCGGAAGGCTCTTATGCGGAATTCCCTGGGCCCTGGGTTGATTGATTGGGCGGAGTGGCGCACCGACGAGCCGGGTCTTTTAAATGATGAGGGTCAGCCGTGGCGCTACACCGATGGTCAGGCTAAGTTTTTGATCCTTTGGTATGCGTTTAATCCGGAGACGGGTAGGTTTTTGTACCGCCGTGGGGTGCGCCGTGGGGCGAAGGGCACGGGTAAGGATCCTTTTGCCGCTGCGGTGATGAATAGTGAGTTTCTTGGGCCTTGTGAGTTGTATTTTGATGAGGAGTTGGGCCGTTGGGCGGGGCGGCAACGGTACATGCCGCTAGTTCAGGCGGCGTCGAACTCGGAGACACAGTCTAAAGACCTTTTGCGTGTGGCAAATTCTCAGCTCGGTGCGGAGGCGGTGGCGTATTACCGGCTTGATAAGGGCCAGACGGCGACGATGGTGAAGGATTCGCCCGCCCGTATGGAGGTTTTGACGGCTTCGGAGTCGTCGGCTGAGGGTGATCCAGCCACTTTTGCGGTTTTGAATGAAACTCACCATATGACTGATTCGTCAGGCGGAACTCGTGTGGCAGCTGTGGTTCGCCGGAATGTCGGTAAGTCTAAGCGGTCGGTGCAGGCTCGTGTTTTGGAGCTAACGAATGCGCATATGCAGGGATCGGATTCGGTGGGTGAGCGGACTTTTGAGGCGTGGCAGAAGCAAATGTCAGGCAGGTATAAGGGTCTTGCTCGGGATATTCTTTATGATTCGATTGAGGCCGACCCCCGGTTGGATTTTTATGATGCTCAGAATCGGGATTTGGCGCTTCGTCAGGCGTATTCGGATGCATGGTGGGCTGATATTGATCGCCTTAGTAGTGAAATCGTTGATCCGGAGCTGGCCGCAGCAGATGCGATCAGGTTTTATTTGAACGGTGTCGCGGAAGCTGAGGATGTGTATGTGTCGGCGCAGTCTTTTGCTGCGCTTGCGGATCCGAGCAGGACGCTTCAGCCCGGCGACGACATCGCCATGTTCTTGGATTGCTCAAAGTCGGAGGACGCCACAGGGTTTATGGCGTGTCGCATTCAGGATGGGTTTAACCAAGTCCTTGGTGTGTGGTCTCGGCCTCGTGGTGAGCGGGGTAAGGGTTTTTTGGTCGATCGGAATGCGGTCGATGCGGAGGTTCGTGAGGCGTTTTCGCAGTACCGGGTGTGGTGGTTTGGTGTGGATCCGTCACCGGCTAAGGATGATTCGACGGAGGCTGCGTATTGGGCGGACATGATCAGTACGTGGCATCGGGATTTTGGTCGTAGGCTATGGGTGCCTGCCACGCCTGGGCCGCGGGGTAACGCTGTGCTGTGGGATATGCGGTTGTCTGCCCCGGGTGGCGCGGACCGTAACCGGAGATTCAGTCAGGAGGTGGAGGTTATTCGTGCACTGATTGAGGATGAGGGTTTGAATGGGCCGTTTAGGCATGATGGTGACCCAGCTTTGGTGGCGCATGTGAATAATGCGAAGGCTCGGTGGAATAAGTTCGGGCCTACGGTCGGTAAGAAAACTCGTGATTCTTTACGTTCGGTGGACCTATGCGTGGCGATGATCGCAGCTAATGTTGGGCGCCGCATGGTGTTGGAGTCGGGTAAATACCGGAAAAATGGTAATGGTGGTGGGCGTCCGAGTAGGGCGCGGCGAACAGGGAGGGGGCTAGTGGTATGAGTCGGGTAGAAGACATTGAGAATGGACTTCTTGGCCAGTTGCGGTCGCAGCTGCAGCTGCATAGGCCGAAGAATCAGCGGCAGTGGCGGTTTTACGACGGCAAGGAGGCCGTTAAGAATCTTGGTATTGCTATCCCTCATTCGATGGTTGGTGTCGAGGCGGTTATGGGGTGGCCTGAGATCATCGTTGATGCGCTTTCGGAGCGTATTCAATGGGAGGGCTGGACTACCACTAGTGGGGAATCCGAATTTCTTCGGAGCCTGTGGCTGGGCTCGGATCTTGCTGACCAGTTCAACCGGGTGAAGCTGGACGCGCTTTGCACTGGCGTGGGTTTTATGGCGTTCACGAGTGCGGAGGATGCGGCTGAGGAGGCTGTTACGGGTCCAGTAATTGCTACGGCAGTGTCTTCGCAGGATGCCACGTTTATGTGGGATGGGCGCCGTAATCGGGTGCGGGCTGCGTATTCGGAGCAGACTCTGGAGTCCGGCGCGTTGCTTCGTCGGCTGTATTTGCCTTCGGGTACGTGGTTTGTGGAGGAGCTTAATGGTGCTGAGGAGCGCCGGTGGGTGCCACATGATCATGATCGGTGTAATCTCGTTGCTTTCCCTAACCAGCTTCGGGCTGGTGAGTACTTGGGTCGGTCGGAGATCACGTCTACAATTCGGTATTACACGCAGCATGGTATGCGCACCATTTTGGGTATGGAGTATAACCGGGAGATTTATACCACTCCGCAGAAGTACATGATTAATGTTCTTCTTGACCAGGTGGGCATTGACCCTGAGGCTCCTGCGGATGTGCAGCGCCAGCAGGGTATGCGGGCGGCGATGACGAAGGCGTTGGTTATCGAACCTGTGGATCCTGATGAGTGGGGTCCTGGGGGGCCGCCGAAGCCTGAGGTGGGTCAGTTTACGGCTGCGCCGCCTACGCCGTATATCGAGGAGTTACGTATGGTTGCGCAGCTGGTGTCGGCTCAGTCGGGGGTTCCTGCGACGTATTTGGGTTTCACGCATGATAATCCGCCGTCGGCTGATGCTATTCGGGCGTCTGAGGCGCGGTTGGTGAAGAGAGCTGAGGATAGGCAGAAGGCGTTTGGCCGTGTTTTGCAGCGCGATGTGGCGTATTTGTGCCATGCGATAGGTAAGCGGGCGGTTCCGGAGTCGTCGTTTGTTGCGTCGGTGGTTCCGCTGTGGCGTGATCCTTCTACTCCCACTTTGGCGTCCAGTGTGGATGCGGCTGTGAAGTTGGTTCAGGCGGGTATTGCGCCGCCGGGTTCTGAGGTTGTGTGGGACATGATAGGTCTGTCTACGCAGCAGCGGGAGACGCTGAAGCGTGAGTTTGCGGAGCTGCGGGCGGCGCAGCGGGCATCGTCGTTGTTGGAGGCGGTTCGCGCTACGCAGGTTTCGGAGGACGTGACTAGTCTGGCTCGGGCTAACCGTCCGGTGGGTGAGTCTGGTTTGGGCTGAGGCTAGCCCGGAAGGGGGTTAGTTTTGGCTAGGGATCTGGTTGCGGAGCGGGAGTATCAGCGGTCTTTGGATATGCTTCGGATTCTGGCGCAGCGTGACTTTGTTGCGTGGTGGGAGCAGGCGTATCGTTTGGGTGTTTTGGAGCGGCAGAAGCAGGCTGTGGAGCTGTTGCATGCGGTAGCGTCGCAGTATGGTGAGCAGGCGGCGTATGCTGCGGCGGATTATTTGTTTCGGTCGCGGCAGCTGGATGATGTGCTGGCACGTCTTGATTATCCTGAGGTGGCTGATCCAGCTGGTTTGGAGCAGGCGGAGGCGTCGTTTGGGTGGGCGTTGAACACGTCTCGTAAGGAGGGTGTTCTTGATGTGGAGTTGGCGAAGCGTAAGTTGGCTGGGGTTTTGAATCGTCTGGTTTTGCAGCCCGCTCGTGAGACTGTTGCGGAGGCAACAAGGGTGGCGGGCACCAGGTTTGCTAGGGTGCCTCAGCCTGGGGCGTGTAATTTTTGTTTGATGTTGGCATCTCGCGGTGATGTGTATTCGGAGAAGACTGTTTTGCAGCGGTCCCGTGGCGGGTCTTATCACGATAATTGTTCGTGTTTGGCGATCGAGGTGCAGACTCCGGCGGATTTACCGGTGATTAATCAGCAGTTGGAGGAGTTGTGGGCGGAGTCTACGGCGGGGGTTTCTGGGTCGCAGGCTCAGCGGGATGCTTTCGCGGCGGCGGTGCAGGAACGTCGGTCTAGAGTCGACGTTACACAGCAGCGCGCTAGTATAAATGTTCGGAACCAGGCGCGGTTGGCTAGGAAGGTTGAGAACGAGAGGGGTAATGAGGCTCCGGCCTGGGTACCGTCAGATGCTGTTCTGGTTGAGGCAAAGCCTAAATACGCGACTAGGGTTCCTAGTTCTAGGAAAACCGTGAGTGAGCTCTTGGATTTGGGGCTAGTTGACCACCCAAGTGTTCGGCGAAAGGGTGGGCTTTCTAAAAGTGAACGGGAGGCTGAAGAAAAGGAAGTTTCTGCGGTTAAGGTATTAGAAGGTGCTCTAGGCGGTTCGGATGGCGTTTATCGTGTGGCTCGGGCGCAGGAGATAGGTTTGGAGGGTGTGAAGACCCCGGACTTTGTGGTTTTGGGTGAATCAGTCGATATTAAGACGCTCGATTCTATCGGAGGTATTAAGAACCGGCTCCGTGGGGCGTCCCAGCAGGCTGAGTACGCGGTATTCGATGCGAGGGGTTTGGAAGTGACCGCTGAAAAGATAACGGAAAATTTGATAAAGGCTGTGGATAAGCAAGGCCACGTGGTACGTGGTATTTTAGTTATTAGCAACGTCGGTAACTTTTATTGGAAAGGAGAGAAATGATGTCTGTTGAACCAATCGTTATTGTTCATACTGAAGGCTCAGATTCCTTCTCCCGCCACGTTGTTAAGGAGATCGAGCAGAGAGTTCTTGGTGGTTTCCCAAGCGGCGAGAGGCCAATTCTGCGCTTTACTCCGACACAAGACGATTTTGAGGATTGGATTGGGTATTTCTGCACGCTTAAAGACATTTCACCTGCAAGTATCAAGGCTATTGATCGGGTGTACAGGGAGCTAGAAGCGAATACTGATTGGTCTATTGAGTTGGATTGGGCTGGTCTTGAGTATCCAGAGAATTTTGACGCGGTGGATGATTTTGGTAATCATGTGCGCAATCGGGAGAGATTGCGCACATAAGCGTTGATTTGGTGATTTCGCCGGGTTCGATTCCCGGCAACGCACGAGAACCCCACAACTTTTCGGTTGTGGGGTTTTGTTATGCGCCGAGCCGGAACGGCGGCGTTACCGAAAAGGAAAAATTAGGAGGAAAACATGAAGAAAAACGTCCCCTTTTGGGTTCGGAACATTGAGGGCGTAAACGACGGCTCGGGCTCAGCAACCTCAACCAATGACGAGGCTAAAGAGGGTGCTGGTGAAACATCGGAGTCTGGAAAAGGCTCGGGTGGGGCAACCGACGATGCTGATCACTGGAAGGCTCAGGCCCGTAAGTGGGAGAAGCGGGCTAAGGAGAACCAGTCTGCCGCTGAAAAGCTGAAAGAGCGTGAGGATGCGGAAAAATCCGAATTACAAAAGGCCGAAGAGCGACTAGCGGAAGCGGTAAAGGCCAGGACGGATGTGGAGTCGCGTCTTGCGCGATCCGAGATAGCTCTGGAATTCGGGCTGTCTAAGAGTGATGCTGACATGTTCTTGCATGGCTCTGAGGAGGATATGCGGCAGCAGGCTAAGAAGCTTGCGCAGCTAGGTAAATCCACGGGGTCTAAGGGTTCTGCGGCTTCTGATCCGTATCAGGGTCGGGAATCGGGTTCGTCCAGTAGGAAGGACGCGGAGTCGTGGGCGGAGCGTCTTTTAGGTAGCGCTCATTAGTTTTCCTTCTGTGAAAAGCATTTTTGTGATCATTTTTAAGGAGGTGGCTTACTATGCAGCTAGCTGTGAGTAAGCAGGATTTTGGCGGGGATAACCGGTCGTGGTTAGGTTCCGCGCATGGTGTAGAGGGTGCTCGCACCGTAACGCTCGACGGTACAAAGTTCGCGGCGTTTAAGAAAAACGGGACTATTCCCTCGGGTATTCCGTTGAAGGAGGCGGACGGGAAGTTCGAGCCTGTCACCGATAACGGTGACAAGTTGGCGGGCTTTTTGCTGACCGCCCAGGAGTTCAAGGAAAGCGCGGGTGATGTGGTTGCTCCGATGCTGGAGCGCGGTCGTGTTCGTGTAAGCCGGCTGCCGTCTGGCGCGCATGATGTTACTGCGCTGACGACCCCTAATCCGTTGTTTGTTCTTGTTAAGAAAGGAAGTGGTCGTTGATGCGGCTATGGACTGATCTGGTGTCCCCTTATGAGCTGACTATGGTGGCTCGTAAGACGGTGGAGCAGGATACTAAAAACGTTAAGTCGCTGGCGCGGTTTTTCCCAGCGGAGCTTCATGAGGGCATGAAGTACGATCTGAAAAAGTACCGTACGGGCTCCGGCGGCGCGGCGATGTTCCGTGCGTATGATGCGGAGACATCCATCGGCCGGTCGCAGGGTGGTACGCAGACCACCGTCAAGCTTCCGGCGTTGGGGCGTAAGACGCATGTGTCCGAGTATGACGAGCTGGTCGCTAATGCGTACGGTGGTGATAATTCCCGGTTGAAGGACATCATCGGGCGCGAGGCCATGGCTAATGCGCGAGCAGTTGCTGAGCGCATGGAGCTGGCTCGGGGTGAGCTTTTGGCTACCGGTAAGCTGACCATCGACGAGGATGGCTTTAAGGCCGTTGTTGATTTCGGTCGGGATAGCCGCCTGTCGGTGGAGGCCGGCACGAAGTGGGATTCCACCGACAGCGCTAAAGCGTTTACTGACTTGGAGGCGTTGCGTAACGCTTACGAGGATGTGAACGGTTTCCGATGCGGCACTATGTTGGTGTCCCGTAAGGTGATGGGCCTATTGCAGCGGTCGGATGAGATTCGGAGAATGTTCCCGAATACTCAGGGTTTGGTGAGTCGGGCGGATATTCAGGCGTTGTTTGATTCGCATGATTTGCCGCGTATTGAGGTTTTTGATTCTCGGATCGAGGACGAGAACGGCAACTTTGTTCGCGTTATTGACGAGAAGACGGTGGTTTTCTTGCCAGATGCGGATGAGGGTCGTTTGGGTACTCAGGTGGGTCGTACCGTGTGGGGTCGCACTTTGGAGGCGTCGGACACTCGGTATAAGGTTCTGGGTTCTGAGTTGGCTGCTCCGGGTGTGGTTGCTGGTGCGTATAAGAATGAGGATCCACAGTCTACGTGGGTTCGGTCGGCTGCGATTGGTATGCCGATGTTTGATGACGCGAACTGGGCGGCCACATTGAAGGTTTTGGCCTAGAAGGGGTGGTTGTTGTGGCGCGTATTCGTCATGATTTCGTTGGATCGGTTTTGGTTCACGCTTCTTCGGGTTCTTTGTTTTTGGTTGCTGGTGATGAGTTGCCGGACGGGGTGGCGTGTGATGCGTCGCTTTTGGAGGCGGACTCGGATACTAGTGATGAGGTGACTCCTGAGGCCGAGCCTGAGGCCGAACCTGCAGCGGTTGAGCCTGAAGCCGAGCCTGAGGCCGAAGCCGAAGCCGAAGCCGAAGCGGCTGCACCTAAGGTCACACCGAAACGGACTCGCCGTGCTAGCAAGACTTGATGACGTAAAGGACCGGCTTCCCGAGGACACCGTCATCGACGAGAGGGAAGTCCAAGGGCTGCTCCACGAAGCTACCATCCTCGTAGAGGGGCACCTCGGTAAAACCTTCCGCGAGCCCGAAATACCCGAGGCCGTCCGGGTGGTCGTGTCTCGTATGGTGGCCCGAGTCCTGCAGGCACCGAAACAGTCGCAGTTTCAAGAATCTGTACAAGTGGCTGCGGGGCCTTTTTCTCACTCCGGTAAATTCGCTGGTGGCGGATCCGGCGGCGCGCCCTGGCTGTCCGCGTCGGATAAGCAAGCCCTGGCGGCGTTTCGGAAGCGCCGCAGGGGCGGGGTGTACTCCGTAGACCTGGTGTAGAAAGGGGGTGAGTATCGGTGTCTCTATCCCCATTTGTGCAATACCCAGTACAGCGCATTCGGCGGTTCAAGGACGGCACGGATAGTCTCGGCAACGATAGGTTCACGGAAACCACGGAGACGGTGTATGTCGCCGGCTGGGGTGCTCCGCCGGGTGATGAGCCCAAACTGGCGGGGCATGACCGTCGCACGGTCCGCGTTGAAATGTATGCCCCCGTGGGCTCGTTCCAGCACAAGGACGCGGTGGTGCTGCCTGGCTCGGCTGAACGTTTGGAAGTTTTGGGCGAGCCGGGAAACTACGAGCATAACCCGTTCGGGTGGTCCCCTGGTTTGGCAGTCGTGAATCTAGGAGGTATCGAATGACGGATACGGTGACGCGGCTACTGCGGGTTGAGACCCCAGTCGGGGTGGACACGGTGCCATGCGGCGCGACCGCTTTTGACGGCGGCTCGTTGATTCTCTTTCGGGATGCGGCGCAAACCGATGTTGTGGCCGCGTATTCTCCGATTGGCTGGTGTCACGTGAGGTGGGATGATAATGAAAGCTCGGTACGTACCGAATAGCGAGGGCTTGGAGGAGCTCCTGCGCGGTAGGGTCGCACAGGATTTGGTGAAGCGTCATGCTGACCGGATAGCCTCCGAATGCGGGGACGGTTATGAGGCCTCGTATCAGCAGGGTGCGTCCAGGTATCGCGGCATTGTTTTTCCAGACACGTGGTCCGCGAAGGCTAGGGAGCGTCGAGATAACCGTATGGTGAGGGCTCTCGGGTGAAAGCTAGCCAGGTTGTTGCGGTTGAGGTTTTGTCACGGGGGTTAGGTGGTGTGCGGGTTTCGACTCGTAAGCCTGATCCTGCGCCGAATATGTTTGTGGTGGTGTCCCGTATCGGCGGCGGGGAGGCCACTATAGCCACGAGAGACCCGAGGTTTCTGGTGGAGTGCTTCGCGAGATCTGAGGATGATGCTGAGGATTTGGCGGAGCAGGCACGTGCTGTATGGCGATCGTGCCGGAGTCGGGAAATCCATTGGGCGTATGTGGATAATAACCTCACACGGTTTGATGATCCCGACCCTAAGCTATTCAGATTTCAGTTCACCGCTGGCTTGTCACTGATGTAGCCAGCGGTTTTTGTTTTGGAGGGAAGATAATGGCGGTTAATGTCGCTAACGCCTTTGTTGGCGCGCCACCTATTGATGGTGGCGTGTTTTATTCCGCGCCTTTGGGTACCAAGTTGCCTACCACGGCGCTGGAGAAATTGAATACGGCTTTCGTTGATCACGGTGCGGTGAGTGAGAATGGTTTCTCAGTCAAGCCCACTCGTAACAGCACTACGGAAAAAATGTTCGGTGGCGGTGATTTCATTGCACTCCAAACCGACTACGGTGTAGACATAGAGATCACGTTCATGGAAGACGACAACGATGCGGTCATTAAGACCGCGTTCGGCGATGCGAGCGTCGTCGAGAAGGCCGCAACATCTAACACGGGTAAGCAGCGCACGATTTACTACACCGATGAGCCTCTACCGGTGAAATCGTATGTGTTGAAAGCTATTTCGGGTGCGAAGTCCAAGACCTATGTTGCGGAACGCGCACAGGTTATCTCGGTGGAGAAGACTCCGGATGTGCATAACGCGACCACTAAGACCACGGTGAAGCTGAAGGCGTATAAGTCTACGGCGGCGGAGCTTCGCGGCGCGTATGTGGTTGAGCTTCGCGATGATGGCGTTCACTCCGGCTAGTAGGTAGATTGTTGTCGTCAATGTCCTCGGCAGGGTTTCCTTGCCGGGGTTTATCTATAAAAAGTGTATTTTTAAGGGGTTTATTGTGGCTTTTGTTATTGATACTTTTGATCTTTTGGAATTCGATATTCCCGCGGCGGAGGGTACGGGCAGGGTTCGTATCAAGATCCCACCGGTGGACTGTGTCAGCAAAACTGATCTGGACGCTATCCACTCCGGTATGAGTGACGAAGTGAAATCAGAATTGGGTGTCGAGTACATTCGTGGTTTCTTGCTGCATTTCAATACGGGCGAGGAAGAAACTGCGGCTATCAAGGCGTTGGTTCCCCGCCAGGTACTGCAGATTAATACGATTGTGTCGGAACAGTCTGAGGCTAACCTGGGGGAATCCGAGCCCTCTGCCGATTCATAGAATCAAATCGGATAGAGGATGCGCTGCGTGCGGATCTGATGGAGCGAGGCCTGTCGTTGCGGAATCTCGGCAGGTCTTTCACGTGGGCTGATCTGCGCGCTTTTATCACCCATTTGCCTGAAACTTCACATGTTCGTAGGGCGCTAGATCCGGCTGCCGCTCGGCGGGCGGAGTGGTTACGGCCAGAAGTTCAGATGCTGGGTGTCATCGCGGATTCGTATGAGACATGGCAGCTGTTGCGGCAGGGGGCTCCTGCGGAGTCATTGCCGCAGGTGGGTGTTATTCGGCGGATTTTAGACGCTGACAAGGCCTCGGAAGATGTTCCGCCGGTGTCTCGTCAATTGTCCGCGGCGGAGATCCGTGCGGCGATTTCCGCACGGGATACATAATTTTTAGATGGGGTGAGGGTGTATGGGTGCTGAACTCGGCGTGGGCTATATTTCGATCGTGCCTGAGGTGTCGAAAATCAGCCCGGGCATTGCTAAAGCCTTGGGCGATTCGGCTGCGCAGGCTGATCCGGCTGGCCGTAGCATTGGTGAGAAACTGTCGGGTGGTTTGGTTACCACGCTGAAGGCTGGTGCGCTGGCTGGTGGCGCGGCTGCTGGTGGTGTGCTGGCGACGGCGATCACCAAGGGTTTCGGACGTTTGACCGGTATCGAGAACGCGCAGGCTTCTTTGCGCGGTCTTGGTCATGACGCCCAGTCTGTTCAGACCATCATGGATAACGCCCTCGCCTCGGTTAAGGGCACAGCTTTCGGGTTGCAGGACGCGGCGCAGGTGGCGGCCCAGGTTGTTGCTGCTGGTGTGAAACCAGGCCAGGAGTTGGAGCAGGTTCTGAAAACTGTGGGTGACACGGCACAGATCGCTGGTGCCTCCATGGGTGAAATGGGAACCATCTTCGGATCGGTTGCGGCGCGCGGCAAGCTTCAGGGCGATGACATGCTGCAGCTCATGTCTCGTGGTGTGCCCGTCTTGCAGCTTTTGTCGGCTGAGATGGGTAAAACCTCGGCTGAGATTTCCGACATGGTGTCTGCGGGCAAGGTGGACTTCGCCACCTTTGAGGCAGCTATGCGTAGAGGCATGGGCGGTGCCGCCCTTGAAGCTGGAGAGACGTTCAAGGGCGCTGCGGCGAACGTTGGTGCGGCACTGGGCCGTTTGGGTGCCACGGCGCTGACGCCGTTTTTTGACGCGACCAAGACGGGTATGAATTCTGCCACTGAGGGTATTGATGCACTGAATGCGAAGATCAAGCCTACGGCGGAGCGATTGGCGTCTTTCATCACTGGCACTGTTGTTCCTGGTTTCGAGCAGGGTAAGGCCGCCCTGGAGGGGTTTGCGAAAAGCCCCGAATTCCAAAGTGGTTTAGGCCAGGCGAAGGGGCTTTTGACCGACTTTACTGGGCTGGCCAAGGAGCTGGCACCGACTGTGGTTAACGTGGGCTCGGCATTAGGACAGGCGTCGGCTGCGTTGGGTGTATCCTCGTGGGATATCTTCGTAGCTACGTTGAAGATTGCTGGTTCTGCTTTGCATTCTGTTGCAGGGCCGTTGGAGTCTGTGAGCGGGTTTCTTTCTGACCATCCGGGGCTTGTGGCCGCAGCTATTACCGCTTGGACGGGTTTTAAGACCATCCCTGGAATAGTGGATCGGGTGGCGTCAGTCATCGGGCCACACAAGGAATCCTTGGCTGGTTTGGCTAGCGGGGTTAGTGAGCTTAAGGATTATTACGCTGGCACGGGGCGGCAGATTAGCACGTTTGGTGCCACTATGCAGTATGCGGCGACGTCTTCTAATACGGCGTTGGCGGGCATGGCCACGGCGTATACCAATGCGGCTAATTCGGGTGAGAGCTTTGCTAAGACTACCGGTGTGGTTGCGGCGGGCATGTCCGGCATGCGGTCCGCTGTAGGCGGAGTTCTTAACTTGTTCGGCGGCCCCTGGGGGTTGGCTTTTATCGCAGCCGGCGCTGCGATCACTTCGCTTTCTTTAGCTAATGATCGGGCTACGGAAGCCCAGGAGCTCCTGGCTACGTCCGCATCGCGGGCGGCTTCCGCACAGGTCGAGCTTATGGCCGCAGTCGCAGGTACGACGGGTGCGCTTAATGATCAGGCTACTAAAGCGGCGGAGCAATTCGCGGAGGCGTATACGGCTAAATTCCTCGCCGTGGGTGAAGCCCTAGATGGGTTTATTTCTAAAGACCCGACGAAAACCTTCAGTGAGCGTATGCAGATGACCGGCTACGAGCTGGCGAAGCACGATCAGGAGCTGCAGGCTACCCGTGAGGCGTACGACCAACTCAAGGCGTCTGGTTCTGAGTTTGGTATCAAAATCGGTGACATCGGCAAGGTTGTTGCCGAAGGCGGAGATAACTATAAGGCGCTTATCGCAGATCTGCGTGAATCCGGTGAGGCGGGTGTTCATGCGGCAGACAAGTTAGAGGCCACCCGGGCGGAGTTGGACCGCATAATTGAGGCGGCTCGCAGGGTAGATCCGGCTGCTGCGCAAGCAGCTGCGGGCATTGATGTTTTGGGTGATTCGTCGTCCTCGGCGGAAGATAAGTTGAAAGCTCTGGAATCCGTCTTACAGGCGATGGGCTTGGCACCGAAGGACGCTGAAAAGGCCATGATGGACGCAGCCGCTTCGGTGGACGAGATTGTGGCTAAGGCGGAGGAAGCGTCACGGCCGTTAAACGAGCTGGGTGAAAACCTGGGCGATATTGGTAACGGGAAGCTAGACCCGGCTAATGCGTCTGCGCGTGATTTAGCTGCGGGGTTGAACGAACTGCGGGAGCAGCTGGTGAATGTCGCTGTAAACGGTGGCGACATTCAGGGCGCTTTCGACAATATGCAGCCTGCATTGGACGCGCTTGGGCGGGAATTCGGCTTGACGTCGGAGCAGGTGGCCAAGCTGGCCGAGTCCTACGGGCTGGTGCCCGATGTGATCGAAACGGCGGTTAAGGTCGAAGCAGGCAGTGTTTCGGCGGAGCTTCTGGAGGTGTACGCGGCGCTGCGTCCCCTCGAAGAGGGGGCGACCGTTGAGGTAAGCGCGGTTAGCGATCAAGCCCTTCGGGTTTTGGAAGACCTTGGCATCAAGGTGGAGGAAACTCCGGACGGCAAGAACATTGTTTTGACCGGTACTAATGATGATGCTTTGGCTAAGCTCTTGCAAACGTCGAATGAAATGACGCGCGTTCATGAACAGAAGGTGGAGCCGAAGATCAGCGTAGACAATACTGCGGCGATATCCGGAGTGAATAAAGTCATCGCAGCACTGACCAGCATTCCCGCGACTAAGGTTGTGTCGATCGTCGCTAACCGAATTGGGGACTGGTTTACCGGGTCGAGTTCGTCTCAACCTGGCCGTGCTTTTGGCGGCCGCCTGCCTGAGACGGGGCCTGGTACTGACCGGGTTGATGGGTTCCTCGGCGTAGACCACCGGGGTATGCCGATAGCCCGTGTTGATGCAGGCGAGTGGGTCATCAACCGCCGTTCGTCGGCAAAATATGACCGTGAGCTAGCCGCCATCAACCGAGGCACATTCCCGAAGATCCCCGGCTACGTTAACGGCGGTATCGTTACCGCCAGGGAGATCGACCGATATGCTCACGGTGAAGCGGTTCGGGGCGCTAAAGCCTCACGGTCGCTGGAGGGCTCGCCGTATGTGTTCGGCGGGGTTAACTGGGGCGACTGCTCCAGCACTGCGGGACAGCTAGCTAGCTTTGCTATCGGTAAGCCCACAACTGGGCGTGTTTTTGCGACCGGTACGCAGCGGGCTTGGGCGGATAAGAACGGCTTTATTCGCGGTATCGGTGGTAACGGCACGTTCACCATGGGTTGGCTGAATGGTGGCCGAGGCGGCGGGCACACGTCAGTAACTGTACGAGACCATAGCGGTATCACCAGGTCGTACGAGATGGGCGGAGGTCGTGGGAATGGCCAGATCGGCGGGCGGGCTGCTTCGGCGTCACACCCGCAGTACACCGACCACGCGTACGTCCCCCTTGCGAAAGACGGAGGTGGGGCACCGGGTAAGGGTGCGGGTGCGGGTGATTTCGTTGCCACCAGCGTGGACGGGTTCGTTACAGGCGGTGGCCGGAGTGTGTCGTTCGGTGAGGCCAGCAACCTCTACGAAGACGCGCTGAAACACATTAAACGCGTTGGTGTATTCGACACCGGCGGTATCCTGAATCACCTCGGATTGGCGTTTAATGCGTCTGGACGTCCGGAGCGTATCCTCGACCCGGATATGACTGTGGAGTTTGAAAAAGCCCTGAAGGTCATACCGGAGTCGGCGCGGAGCCTGGATAAAACCGCGAAGGTGTACGAAAAAATCGCCGTATCTGAAGGGCGAACCTTCGGCGGGGAATTCATCAGCAACGCGGGCGTGGTTCGGGACGCGGAACAGGGCCTGCTGGAAACACGCCGGGCTGTGGCTGAAGAGCTGGAGGAAGTGGGCGAGAAGGAGCGGAAGCTCAAAGCAGCCCGCGAGGAGCTCCGGAAAATCGAAGCCGAGGGCAAAGGCGGGCTGACGAAGCAGGACCGGCGGAAAATCGCCGACGCGGAGGAAGCTGTCGCTAAGGCCCGTAAGAGCGGTAAAGCCGACAAAATCGCGGCGGCGGAGAAGCGGCTGGCTCGCGCCCGTGAAGATGTTGGTGACCGGCTGGAGAAATCGTCCGATAAGAACGCCAAGGCGGTTAAGGCGGCGCAGGAGAAGGTCAATAAGGCCACTGATGCGCTGGCGGATGCGCAGGAGAAGGCTGCGGATCAGGCCCACCGGCTGGAAGCGGCGGAACGGGCAGTCACCGCCTCGCGGTTTGTTGCGGTGCAGCAGATCATCGAGAAGGTTTCTGGTGGTATTTCTGCTGGGTTTACTCGGATTTCCGAGTTCCTCGGTGAAATGGCGAAGCTCGCCGAGATCGTGGAGCGCACCCGGCAGGAAGTCTCGAAGCTGCAGATGCAGCAGCAGACGAACGAAGCGGCGCGTATCAAGAGCCTTCAAGATTTACAGCTGAAGGAGATGGACACGCAGCGCACCCGCTATAGGGGTGTGTTGGCGATTCTTAAGGCTGAAGCTGAGGTTGAGAAGGCTCGTGGGCTCGCTGCGAAGCGGGGCTCTACGTCGATTGAGGCGATGTCTGGGGCGATGGACCGGTTCCGTCGTACCGGTGTGTTCTCTGTGGAGACGGTCGCACAGTCGGTGGTGGATAACTCGAAGGAAGTGCGGGCTGCGGAGTGGGCTGTTAAGGTCACCCGTGCGCAGACTGCTCTGGAGTCCTTGGAGGCTGCCCACGGGCAAAGGTTAGCGCAGCTAGCGGTTGCGGAGGCCACCCTGACGCAGGCCTCTGCGGCAAAGCTGTTGCATGCGCACACGGAAGCGCTACAGCAGCAAGCCCAAATGCTGTACGGGTTGTCATCGAATCAGCTGTCAGGTGCGTCTAAAGGCTTTAGTGGCATCGGCCAGGTTGCTGGCGGTGTGGGTACGTTCTTCGCAGGTCTGGCAGCTGCAGCGGCTGGTTTCGCCACGGCTGGGCCGCTGGGGGCAATCCCTGGTGTGCTCATGGCGTTCAAGGGGATCAGCTCCATCGCTAAGGGATCGATCGATATTCACACCAACCGTAAGGAGATCGGCGAGACGTGGGGCAAGCTCGGACATGGTGAGCGCGCCGCAATCGTTTTAGGGTCTCTCGGTGCGGCTGGTGGCGGTATCGCGGGTGCGCTGGCGACGGAGAAGTACGGACCCGAGGCTGCTAAGGCCGGGTCTGAGGTTGGTGCTGCGTTCACGGAGCTGACCCTCGGTTCCCTGGAGCACTCGATTAAATCCCGGATCGAAAAATCGGCACGCGACGCCGAGGACCGTATTAAGAAAATCCAGCTGGAGACCGACCAAAGTTCGCTTAAGTTGGCGTTGGATCAGGCGTCGGAGAAGTTGAAGCATGCGCGTGAGAAGGACCGCCTGGAAGCGGAGCTTGAGTATGCGAAACTTCAAGAGCTTCTGGTGAAGTCGGACTCGGAGCGGGAGAAGGCAGCGTTGCGGGCGGCTGCGGAGATTGAGAAGTCCCGAGCCGCGGCAGCTGCGACGGGTGCGGAGCACACGGAGCAGTTTAGGCGCATGAACACCTTGCTTGAGGAGCTGGTGCGGCTATCGAAAGAACCCCGACAGGCACAGTCCACCCCGGTTAGTGCTGCGTCGTCTCGTATCACGGGGTTGCAGTATGCAACATCGAAGTTAGGAGGTTAGCGTGTCGCGTAGGTGGCGGGTTAAATACATTTCACCTGATGGTACTAAGTGGGATCTAACGTCAGAGAGGTGGGTGGCTGGGCTGAAGGCCGGTGGTATCAAGGGGTTGGTTGGGAGTCTCGATGCGCAGGTTATCACGCCTATCGGCGGTGTGGGTCAGCGCGTGGTTGGCTTCCGTCCGGCCCCTAGGTCTGGGTCTTTGACGGTGCTTCTTCGCCCGTCGGAGCCGTTTTCTTTGCCTGATGTGTGGGTTGATTTCCGGTCGGGTTTCGTCGCGGGCCAGTACGGTTGGCTTGTGGTGAAAACCCCTTCTGGGGATTGGCATTTGCGGGTGCGCCCTGGTGGTGAGTTACCGGAGCCGGAGTATGACGATGCTGACGCTTCGGCTATGACGGTGGATATTCCCCTCATTAGTGATGAGGGGGTGTGGTGGTCGGAGGAAAAGGAGGCGTCGCGGGTGGCTTCGTTGGTAAACCCCGGGGCTGTGCCGATTTATCCGGTTATTACGTGGAGTGGAGCTGGTGGAGAGGTGACTTTGCCGTCCGGTGCGAGGTTTACGCTGCCCCGTACAGGGTCTGCGCGTGGTCTGTTTTTAGACCCTGCGGAGTCTTTGGTGGTTATGGACACACGGCAGGTGGTTGACCACGAGTTGTGGGCGGCGCTACGTAAGACCGCTTTGCCGGAGGGGGTTCCTCCAGGCTCAACGGGTCAGTATGTGCTACCTAATGGTGCTAGTTGTTTGTGGCGTGTGGGGGTGTTAGATCCATGGCGATGACGTTGACCGACTGGTTGAACCATAAGCGGCACAGGGATCAGGTCGCGGAGGATTCGGGGCAATGGATTGGGCTTTTCGATGATAATTGTGAGCCGTTATTTGATTGCCCGGAGCCGATGGAGGCTACCGCCCCGTCTACGAAGAACGCTCCTGCGGATGGGGCTTTTTCGTTCCCTATCCGGTCCCCTCGTGGGGTTGTCCACCCGATTGCTACTGAGTTGCTGTCTGACCGGCTAGGTAGGACGGATGCGCAGGGGCGACTAACGGTTATCCCCGATAGGCCTTTGTTTATTGGGTTTAAGCGACGTGGGTGCCCGTTGGTGTTTTTCGAGGTTACCCATGCGGTCGCTGAGGGAGAGGGCGAGGTTCCCTCTACGCTGCAGGTTAACGTGGTGTCGCTGTTGAATGTGTTTCGACGTATCCCGGCTATGTCGGCTCCTACCTCGTGGACAGGTGTGTGGCATACGTTTGAGCGGGATTGGGTTGGCCCGGCTGACGCTGCAGTGACGTTTAAAAAGCCCCGTGATCTGCAGGATATTAAGCTGGTTACGGTTGCGGACGGGGTGACCATTGAGGGGCCTGCTGATGTGGCTATAACCCGGCTGGTGCAGGAGTCGGTGACGGCGGCGTTTAAAGCTATGGGTGTTGCCGATGATGTTATTCATGTGGTGCCGGTCAACAGCCCAGCTCCCTCGTCTCCGCATGTGTTGATTCGGCCTACGGATCAGTCGCTGTGGGAGACCTGTGGGGCGTTGGCGCAAAGCGCTGGGGTTCTTTTGTCCGCCCATATGACGGTTCCGGGTGAGGATTCACACCCGCTGGACCGGTCGTTTGCTAAACCCACCTTGGTGGTGCGGGCGCAGCAGCTGGAGGTACAAGCGTGATTCGTACGGATGTGGTTTTGTACGCGTCTGGTGGTGAAATGACGGTTGGTCGTCGTGTGGCCACACATGTGTATGGGGCGTTTGAGGTGGTGTTGCCGGAGGGGCAGGAGCAGCACTCTTCGGTGGTTGATCCTCGTATCCAGAATGGGTATATTTGCCGACCGTTTAAACCCGTCGCGCCGGGTCGGTTTAATTTCGGTTTTGTTCGGGCTGATGTGACGCTGAATTTGCAGTCTCAGTCGTCTGATTTGGAGCGTGTGGTTGATGCTGCGCAGGAGCGGGTGTCTGGTGACGTGTTCTTTGAGCGTGATATCGGTGTGGAGGGCCTAGGTCGTTTTGTCCCTACCCGGCATTTTGACGTGGGGGATACGGTGTCGGTTGCGGTGTGGGGTCTGCGGGTTCCTGCGGTGGTTACGGGTATTGATGCGGTGTCGGATGCTGAGTCCGGTTTGTTGGCGTGGAGGGTGCATGTGGGTGGCCAGCTGGTGAGTGATTTGGATGCGGTGTCGGCTAATAATGAGCAGATTCGTAGGCAGATTGCTCAGGAGCGGGCGCAGCGGTTGCGTGAGGCTGGTGCTTTGAGTACCAAGGTTGCGTCTGTGGAGAGTAAGGCCGAGGAGGCCGAGTCTAAGGCTGCGCAGGCGGGTGAGAGTGCGGAGGCTGCAATGCGGCGGGCTATTGCGGCTAATACGGAGGCGTCTGCGGCTAATGCGAGGGCGATTAGGACGAATCAGTTTGTGTTAAGCGGTATGCCCCGGTTGCTGCATATTGACACTAATAAAACGAATGCGTTTACCAGTTCGGCGGGTGAGCTGAACAACGGTGCTGATTTTGGCTATTTGTTGTGGACAGGTGGCCTGTTGTCTCCGCAGGGGGAGGTTACTTTCACTGCGACTGGGGCGTGGACCGGGGCTATTTTGATGCATGCGGTTACGGGGGATGGTTATTCGGATGTGACGACTGCGTTCATTACCGCTGATACCCGCAGCCACGTTTCTATCGCCGGGGCGCTTTTTCAAAATTATAAATCTGCGACGGTGTGGATTTTTCCGAATCCTACGGTTTAGGAGGTGTGTGTGTGAAAAATATTGTTTTTGATGTTCGGGATTTCGGTGGGCAACCGCATGCGGATGATGTGCTGGTGCTGTGGTCACCGGATTTGCGTGGGTCGGTATCGCGTCCCGATGGGGTGGTGGCGCCGTATGTGCGTCGTGTTCCGATTAGTGGCGGTTCGGCGCGTGTTGCGGATGTGGAGCCGGGTAGGTTGTGCGTGCGTTTGGAGCGGTGTCATGCGGGTGCCACGGATATTGTCACTGTGACGGTTCCGTCGGGTAGCGGTGATGTGTCTTTCCGACAACTGTTGGAGGCCTCGGTGCCTTATGAGGAGCCAGTCATCACACGCGTTTCGGAGCTCGCAGCTACCGCGTCAGTCGCAGCAGATAGGGCGCAGCGCGACGCAGAACTTGCGTCGTCGGCACGCGGCGCCGCTGTGGCGACGGCTGCTGCTTCTGCCCGGGATACGGCAAACGCGATCAGGTCCGAGATTAGTGGGCTGTCGGAGCAAGCGCGTCGGGCCTCTGAGTCGGCGGGGACGCATGAAACCCGGGCCCGGGGTCATGCTGACCGGGCAGCGTCGGCTGCGGCTGATGCTGTGGCTCGGGCGGTTAACCAGTTGAAGGGGGCCGCACCTGCCGCGTTTGATACCTTGGCGGAGATCGCGGATCGTATCAAGGCTGGCGGTTCTCTTGAGTCGGAGCTTTTGCGAAAGATTGCGGAGAAGGCGTCGAATGCTGATTTCCAGACGCTGAAAACGCGGGTGGATCGTCTGGGTATTTCCGCTGTTTCGGGTTTGGTTTCTGCGTTGGCAGGTAAGGCTGATGCGTCTCATAGGCATTCGGCCTCCGATCTTACGGAGGCTACCCCTAATGTGATTCATAACTGGTTGGTGAAGCGTGATGCTGCGGGGCGTGCTCAAGTAGCGGCTCCCGCGGGATCAACAGATATCGCTAATAAGGGTTATGTGGATGCTAAACACATGGTCCTAGGGCCCGCCAGCGGAGGTTCAGGTGTTACTGCTAGGAAGACCGGGCGTCTGGTGATGGTGCGAGTTGAGGGTGCTACGGCGGGAAACAAGGGGACTCTTCCGGCCGGTTATAGGCCTATTAGTACTGTTGATTTTTTTCTTACGAACCCTAATAGCCGGTCCTATCCGGGGTGGTGCAACATTCTCACGGATGGGACGGTTTTTGTTAATTTTTCAAATTCGTCGGGCTCTAACAGCGGCTACGGCGTTGTTACTTACATTTCGGATAGTTAGAAAGGGGGCTGTTTTTGTGATTTCGCAAATTAAAAGCCAGATAGAGCGGCTTTCTACGGGCGCTATCGGTGAGCTGGTGGGATGGCTGCTTACGTATCACGAGGATCGGGTTAATCGTGATCGGTTTGCCCCTCAGGCGGAGGCGGAGGCGATCCGGCAGTTACAGGAGGAGGGGAAGTTGGAAATGCCCGATGCTCTGAAAACCCCGCCACGGGATGTGGAGGATGCACCCGAATGGCAAAACCCGGTGCAAGGCGGACGGACTCATCTGCACCAGTGTTACCACTCCGGCGACATTGTGCAGCACGACGGCAGGTTGTGGAAATCCGTGTATCCGCATCTCAACCATGAGACTCCTGGTGAGTCTGAGCTATGGGTGCAGATCGAGCCCGCCGCGGCAGAAGAGCCCTCGGAGCACACCGAGTAAAACAAGCATCAAGAAAGTTTTCAACCCCAGCAATAATGCTGGGGTTTTGTCATTGAAGGGAGAAAAATTTGCCGACAGTGATCGATTACTCTGCCGGGGTGCCGCCCGCTGCGACGGTCGCACACGCGGGCCATATCGGGGCAGTCCGGTATGTATCACCACCTCGCGCGGGGGCTGAATGGATGCGTGGTAAGCCGATTCACCCACCCGAGGCGCATGACTATCATCGCACCGGGTTGAAGTTGGCTTTCGTGTGGCAGTACGGCAAGGAAGCTGATGCGGATGTGTTGCGTGGCTATGAGGGCGGTAAGGCGGATGCGCGTGCCGCGCAGAAGCAGCTAGATGAGCTTGGATACAGTCAGCAACCGGTGTTTTTCGCGGTTGATTTCGACATCACCCTAGCCCAGTGGAATGACGTTGCGGTCCATTATTTCCGGGGTGCTGCTGAGGTGCTGGGAAAAAACCGGGTTGGTATCTATGGACACTCTCGTGTGTGCCATTGGGCGGGCCCTGATGATGGTGTGGTGGCGCAGGTGGCGCCGGGGCGGTGGCTGTGCTGGGTGACGCGTGCGTGGAGCCGTGGAGAGCGTGGTGATGGCTATGCGGTGTTGTATCAGCACACGCTGGATGTGCCGCTTGCTGGTGCTGATCTGCGTATTGATGTTTCCGATGTTTTACACGATGAGTGGGGGTGGCGTCCGCTGCCAGCCCTGCAAGAACAACCGAAGGAGGTTGTCGTGCCTGACCAAGGTTTTGATACGGATCGCCGTGACGTGATCACGTTCGGTCGGCCAACTGCGGGTACTAAGCGCATCATCATTACGCACACGTCGGAGAATAACTTTGGTACTCCGGCGTTGAATGTTCTGAATTATCAGGCGCGTATGCGTAATGGTTCGTATCACCGCATGATTGATGAGGTGAACGGGGTGGCCAATATTTTGCTTGCCAATTCCGATGACTGGCAGGTGTGGGCTACTGGCAATAAGGGTAATGACATTGCGCTGCATGTGTGCGTGATTGGGTGGGCGAAGACTACTCGTGAGGAGTGGCTGGAGCACCCTGCGTTGTTGTATGCGTTGGCGCGTGTGTATGCGTTTTGGTCGCGGAAGTATGACATTCCGTTGCGAAAGCTATCACGGGAGGAACTGGCTCGTGAGGAGCCGGGCGTGGCTGGGCACTTGGAGGCTCAGGTGTGGGGGAATACCGATCACTGGGATCCGGGGTATCACCTGCCGTATGACGTGGTGCTGGAGATGGCACGCAAGATTAACAGCGCTCCTGCTGCTCAACTGGAGCGTGAAGATACATTTATGGAGGCAATTATGAGCAATAAGATTCAATCGCTGATCAACCCGGAGAAGGAGTTCGACGCTCCGTTTTTCTTTGGTCTGCAAGACCGCATGGCGTGGGAGAACCGCAAGCTCTTAGAGGGTTTGTATGGCGTCCTTGGGCTTGATGCGGAAGCGACCATTGCGAACGCGGTTGCTAATGATCTTGCTGGGATCCCATTCGCGGGTGCTGTGCCAGCAGCCAAGAAGGCAGCACCCATTTCTACTCGGAAGGAGAAGTAATTATGGCTAAGCATGTGAAGGTTTTCGACGACGCCTTTAACCAGGCTTTAGGGGACGCGTTTGAAAGTGTACTCGCGGAGCAGCCGTGGGTGATGCGACGGAAGGACTCGTTGACGGCGGCGTTGGGTACGGTGCTGCAGGTGTTGAACCTGCTTGTGATGCTGGCGGGCGAGTGGCCACTGTGGGCACACATAGCGCTCGGGGGTGCTATCGGCATCGTGCAGATCGGTATCCATGCGCTAACCCCAGGCTCTGTCACTCCGAGCCAGCAGGCGCGTATCCGTGAGGCAGCCCCAAGCATTAAGTTGCCGGGGCCTGCTGAACCGCAGGATGCTTTGAATATGCTGGCGGGTATCGTTGAAGCGGTTAATTCTCATCGGCGTCGGGAGTTTGGAACCGAGGGTTTCGGCTCGGATGCGACTCATGCTGAGGCGGGCTCGAGTATTGATAATTTGCGTCGGTCTGGTGCGCAGCCGGTAGGCGACGTGTGAGGCTAAGGAGGCTGCTTATGCCTATTGAGCATTTGCCTCCTCGGTTTAAACCTGCGGCGTATCGACTGCGCGCGGCGTTGATGTCTGATGCTGCGGCGATGTTGATTGCTGGGGTGATGGCGCAGGCTAAGGGGTTTACATATCTTGCTCGGCCTGCGTTTTATCACCCCGCCGAGTCGTGGGTTGAGCTGCATACGTGGGCAATCATCTGGATTATCGTGGGATCAGCGAGCGTGTTCTCGGCGATGATCCCACGCACGTGGTTCGCGTCGCTTGCTTTCGGCGCTATCGTCGGAATGAATGTTTTATGGGGTTTGTCGTATGCCTGGGGGTCGATCATTAGTGATATGAACCTGTGGGCATCGGCGATTAACCATTGGGGCATTTCGACTTTGGTGGTGTGGGCTGTGTGGCGCGGGTCGCGTCAGCATATTCGGTTTGAGGGAGGGGCTAGTGAATGAGTATGTGACTGCGATTCTGACGTCTCCTGCGAATATGGTGATCGCTATTATCACTGCGATATCGGGCTATCTTGCGGTTCGGCAGAAAGCGAAGGCGGATAAGTATATCGCGCGTGGCCCTGATTGGGATGCGTTTGCGGAGCATCAGAAGGGAATGATTGATTCTCTGCGGTTGCAGGTGGAGGATCTGCAGAAGCTTTATCAGGAGCTGAAGGAGGAATTGGCTGCGTGGCAGAAGAAGTATTGGACTGCGATTCGGCATATTCGGACTGTGCATGATAAAAATCCGCAGCTGCGGGACTCTCAACCAATCCCCGAAAACATCGCTGACGATGTTGAGCTTTGACATCGGTAAGCGGTATTAACCCCCTCGGTCGTGTTCTGGATTTCCAGGGCTAGGTCGAGGGGGCTCTTTTTTGTTTTGGCATGATCTTGGCACGTAGCGCTAAACTAACTTACCAAAGCCGCGATTATCTGGGTTTATTTGTTTATTTTGTGGATA
>NZ_CP011543.1 GCF_001020985.1 Corynebacterium mustelae | reverse complement strand
GATACACGGATATAGGAAATTTTTAGCCCAGCACTGTTTGATTGGTTTATCTTTATCCCTGGAGAATCAAGGGCTTGTTCGTTTCGCATTCTTTCATGTTGTTGCCATATTTCCTCTTGCCGCTTAGAGCCCAAATTTTTCCAGCCGAGCCCACTGTCCCATATAACATCCTTAGGGCTAACATCTTCGATTTGTAATGACCAGCCATCACGCCGAAGAAAGCGCACTTTATAGACGCTCTTGTATGCACGTTTTATTTCGATAAGGGCTATGGGGTACCCATCAAGGCCAATGTAGGTTGCAAGCCTCGGATTACGTGCCCATGCCTCGTATGCTGCACCCCCATCGTCGAGGATTTTTTCTTTCGGGACACGAGTTTCTTCCTGTTGGAATTTTCCTGATCCTGTTTCCATTCGTATACGTACATGAGTTTTACCCATGCGGATGATGAGGACTTTGCGTGAGGGACGTCCAACGTCATCAATGTATGTACCCAGTCTTTCTGCCATACCGATCCTCACCTTTCCAAAATGTTGCATTAGGGTTATTAATTAATTGCAACATTACTAGTTTTGCGCGTCTGGAGACTTTTATGTCTTGTTTGTTTGTGTTTTGGATTGTTTTTCTTTTGTTGCAGTTGGGTGTACCCTATTGCAACTATCATGACCAAGCAGGACAGCCGGAACCGAAACAAAAATAACGAACCCTAACTAATGAGCCCGTAAATAGCCGACACGTCAAAGAAAGCTAAGAAAAAAGCCAGCGCGAACAATGTAGCGCTACCAACGAAAAGCATCAGGAGCTTGAGGGCAGACTTAGGTGGCTCTATGAATCCGTATGCAAATAAACCAATCGCCCCACAAAGCAATAAAGCAATCACAACCGCCATATCAGTTCCTCTTCCTTTTTGCTTTAATGCTACCCACCTTAAACCAACACCCTCAAAAATACAGACGCTTGCAACATAGTCACGCCAGCCAAGTATTGCGAGATCTCGCGATCGCAAATCAATCCACACACTAGAAGCATCAACTACTACATAATACTAAAACATTGTAGCGTTAGTATGTTGTAACATTACAACGTTTTACAGTTAAAACATTATAGCGTTATATAGTTTTAATATTATAACATCTTACTGTATTTATGCTGGCAGGAGCCATAAAACATAGGTAGCGAGGGTTGCGGGTAGGGCTTATTAAAACAACAGGCATAAGTATCAGGTGAGGTAATGTGTTAGACATGCCTATACGCCATCCTGTGCTTAGCAACCTTTATGCGAACCTTGCAGACTATCAACAAGTCCTCTTCCTGGATGAAAGTTATCGTGAGCCTGCGAAACAATCAGACAAAGATGGCTACTACATTATTGCTGGTTCAGTGCTTACAAAAGACACTCTAGAGGGCACGCGTATCCGGCTTCAGGAAATCGTTGGACACAATCATTTTCATACTACCGAGGCTTTGCAAACCACTGACGGGACACACACCGTTCACGCCCTGCTTGATCAATGCCACCAATGGGAAGATAAGCACCTTTTAGTAGTCAAAACCCGACTTGGGCCAGGAGATGATACAGAGCATGCGCGGCAACAATGTCTCACAGCACTAATCAGGGAACTTGATACCAACACCCGCGCTATCATCTTCGAAAAACGACAGCATAACAAAGACAACAATGCCGACCAAGCACTCATAAAAAAGCTACGTAAAACCAAAGTGCTATCCGACCAAACACGAACCGTGTGGGTGTCACCAACAGATGAAAAACTCCTATGGCTTCCCGACCTTGTTGCAATGACCTACCGACGTACCATCACCCACACCGACGACACCAGTACGTTTTTTGAAAGCTATCTTGCGCAGAATACGACCGTAACCATTCTCAAAGAGGAACTCAAGACCATCAAAACCCAAGAAACTCTAGGTATCAACCTTGAGTTATTAGAGGAGGGGGATTTAACATTCCACTACGATCAACCGACACCTGCTGCACAAAATCATGACGCACAAGACATATCAAATGTTCAAATAACGCAGGAGAAAAACCAAGAAAGCGACCTAGAAAACTGAACAACCCCCATCGGCCGCAGCACTCAGGGGGTCGAGACATACGCCGCAGGGAATACTAAGTTCCCCGTAGAGGTATGCTCCATGCCCGCCATTATAACGACGACTAGCTTTTCTTGCAACCCCACCTAAAACTGAACAGCCCCCGTCTGCCGTAGCCAAGTCAGGGGGCCGAGACATACGCCGCAGGGAATACCAGGTTCCCAGTAGAGGCATGCTCCGTGAACACAATGCTACCGCCATATTTCCCACAACACAACCCCAGCAACTAAAAATAAGTCTCCGCCCCTTTTTGAGACTGTTGGGATGATGTTGCGGGAAAATCCCTATCTACCGTGTAGGGATTTCGCGTTTTGCTACCATAGGATTTGGTTATTGTCCGGAAGATTAAGGGGAAATATGGAAAATTTCACCAAGAAAGCAACCACGGTAGCTATTATTGCATTGGCGCTAGCTGGGGTGATGGCCCCGCCAGCATCAGCGCAAGGGCAAGCATGGAACGAAGAGTGCTATAAGGGAGTATGGGCGGACACTATGGGGGTCGCTTACGACCGTGTTAGCAAAACCATTGATCCTAATACGTTTGCCCCACATTCCACCGTTGAAGGCATTACGGAATATATAAAAGCTTCGCTTGCAGTTCATCCAGCCTTGTCTTCTTATGCTTCTGGTTCCACAGTTCACTGTAGTTCCCAAAGCTAGCCATGATTTGGTAGCACCTAATTTTATAGGTTGCCCGAAAATCAAAAAATGCTCTGTAGGGTGGTTTGTTCCTATGGGCCATTTTGCTTGCGCGACATATTGCGCGCTATGCAAGCATATCATTTCATATTGTTTTCTAGTGAATGCTAGAGTTCCATGTCGGTTGTGGGGGTAGTGAGTTCTTGGGTGGGGTTGTTGTGGTTTTCGTGTGTGATTGTGTTTTCGTTTTGTGTGGCTGGCTGGGTTATGTGGTGGGGGTTTTCTAGTAGTGATGTGTTGAGGGGGTAGGGGTTGTTGATTGTGTGGAGGGTGTTTGCGAGTTGGGTGTGTTCGTGGGGGAGTTGGGTTGTGGGGAGGAGTTTTTCTGCGTCGTGGTGGAGTTGGGTGAGGAGTGGTTGGGTGTAGTTGGTGATGAGGTTGTGGTCGTGCATGAAGGTGATGCATTCGGCGTAGGTTTGTGCCCAGGTGTCGAGGGGGTGGTTGGTGAGGGTTTGGTGACGGATGTGGGTGACGGTGGTTTCGACTTCGTTAGGGTTGGTAATGCGGTGGGTGAGGGTTTGGTCACGGGATGTGATATGCACCGTATCGGTGATAGGTGAGTTTAGGATCTCGGTGATGACTCCTGACATTTTGTTGTAGGCATTGTCGTGGGAGGCGCTGGTGGTCCAGCGTGGGAGTCGGTTTTGTTCGACGGCGTTTTTGTATCTGCCGATAATGCCGAGTCGGGAGATTTCTTCAGGGGTTGCGATGGCGAAAAAGGAGACGTGATAGTTGTCGTTGAGGAAGCGGTGGGCTTCATCGATGAGGACTTGTGATTGGGTGAAACTATTTTCAATGATGATGTTGCAGCGGCGCTTTTTGGCTTCGTCGATGCATGTTTTAAACCAGTATCCAACAGGTTCGTTGCTGAGCACGTCCATGCGGAGGGGGTCGTGGTTAATAATTTCGTTGATTTGTGGGTGGCGTTGACGAAGTTCGTCTGAGTCGATAACGAAAGCACCATCGAAGTCTTCTTGGATCCGTTCGATAAGTTGGCTTTTCCCTGCTGCAGGTTGGCCACCAATGAAAAAGACTTGAGGGTTTTCGTTTGGGGAAACCAAGTCTAGTTTCTCCTCGAAATAATCCTGGAGAATGTCCTCTTTGTCTTTTTGAGAGACCAGGAAGTCTTTAGCGGTCAACATGGTTTTAGCCTAACTTGCAAAGTAGAATGAAGCACCCTTTTTACAATGTTTGCAAAAGGGTGCTGTGGTTTATGTATTGCGCCGTTGGGTGGCGAGGCTGGCCACAATACTGTTGTCTAGTGCTGCAAGTTGATCGTGGTATGTAGTGGTTAGGAAGTTGTCTTCAGTTTGCATCATTGTGATGAGGGCAGTCATGATTTCTTCGGATCGAAGTCCAATGTTGATGGGGAAGTGTGCCATTTCGGAGAGTTTCAGCATCCACCAGTGTTCTTCAACTGTTGTAGGAGAGCTGACGGCGAGGTGTGTGTAGAGGGTTCTAAGGTTGCGGGCGGTTTCGTAAACCTTGTTTTTAAGTTCTGGGTCTAATCTGATTCCTTCATATTCGAATGGCAGATCTTTGGTGTCCTGGATTTTCTGAAGTTTGTCGGCATTTTCTTTTTGTCGGAGAAGGTCCAATTGTTCGCCGTATGTGGTGTTGAGGAACTCGATTTCTGTGTTGATGAGCGCGATGGCGCGTTTCATTTCATCACGGTGGGTGAAATGCATGGAAGTGGGAAAACTTTTCATTGCCCATGCCTTCATCCGCCACCAGCTGCTTTCTGGTTTGGTGGGTGCGGTGACAGATAGGTGTGTGTAGATGGCGCCGAGATGACTGCCGGCTTCTTTGGTGACGTCGAAGAGTGTGTAGTCGAAGGTGTCCATGATGTGTTCCTTTTAGGTGTGGAGGTTATTGGTTGTCGAAGTTTTCGCCGTATTTTTCTTCCAGGTAGGGCATGATGATTCCTTCGAGAAGTTTTTGTATGCTCATTCGTTCTGTCGCGGCGGCGAAATCGATGAGGTCTTTTTGTTCCTCTGTTCCTCGGTATGTTAGTAGTGTGAAGTAGCGTCCTTCCGCGCGTGTTGCGATGCGTTCTTCGACGGTACGGCTTATAGGGGTAGCTTCTGCTTTTGCCATCAAGTCTGCTTCGATGTCGTTTGTGGGGGCTTTTTTGCGTGCTTTGATTGCCATGGTTGTATTTCCTTATGTTGATGAAATGATTTCATGTGCAAGGTCAGTTATTTCTGTTGCGGCTTTTTTGTCGTCGCCTTCTATTACACCTGAACCGGTGCTAAGGGTAGAGCGGTAGGCTTTACGTTCATGGATAACGGTGTGCAAGATGGCATCAAAGTCATCCTGTAGGACGTCTCTGGCTTCTGTGCTCTCGGTGTTCCATGCATGCGTTGCGGCTCTATTGAGAACAACGAGTACTTTCATTGCCGGGTTAATGTCAATATAATCGGCTAGCACAGATGTTTTCAGATCAATAGTGGCATCAATGTCTGCCTGCGATGGTTGTGTTGGCAGGAGGAATACGTCCGCGACGATAAGAGCGCTTCGCATTTCAGGGGAATCTTTGCCTGGCAGGTCGACAATGACCATGTCGTATTGATCGTTGAGATTCCGGAGAGCTTCAGCAAGTCGCCCTGTCTTTTTTATTGTCAGGATTGGCGTAAGCCCTGCCTCTTCCCGGTCATCTGACCATCTTGATACCGTAAAAACACTTGGATCCGCTTCAACGATAACGACATGTTTTCCCTGTGATTGCCATGCCGTTGCCAGATTGACGGTGAGAGTGGATTTGCCAACTCCGCCTTTTTGGTTGCCAATTACAACAATCATGCGGTTAGCCTCCTGTATATGAAATGATGCTATCGCGTAGCCTATCATACGAAATTATATAGTATGCTAGCAAATTTCTGCTATATGACTGCATTTCCGGATGCATGCAGTCATGACGCATTACTGCGCTCGATGCATGCGTCCGTTGTTTTAATTATGCCCATACCTACACTCTCCGCTACCTATGTTCATGACTCTTACCAGCATAAATGCAGTAAGGCATTTTAACGTTGAGAGTGTAAAACGTCTTAATGTTTAGTGGTTGAAATGGTAAAACGTTAGTATGTTGTGTCGTTATTGGTAGGGTTCTATTGCGAAGTGTCCCAGGTAAAGCCCCGATCACCACCCGTAAAGGCACACAGGCAGATACCCGACCAGATGTGGTTAACCGTGAATTTACAGCCAGTTGCCCCAACCATTTGTGGGTTGCTGACATTACCTATGTACGAACCACGAAAGGGTTTGTGTACACCGCTTTTGTCACCGATGTGTTTTCCCGCACGATCATCGGCTGGGCATTATCAGATTCACTACGTACTTGAGGCATTGCCGCTGCAGGCTCTTAACCAAGCTATTGCTTTACCGAAGGAAACTACTAGGCTGATTCACCATACAGGCCACGGCACACAGTACGTCAGCATTGTTTACAATCAGCGGCTGAAAGAATCAGGAATTACCGCATCAACCGGCACGGTCTTAAGATTCTTACGACAATGTCCTCGCGGAAAATGTCAACGGCTCCTTATAAAAATGAACTCATCAATCCCCACAGATGGGTCGATGCTGTAGAAGTCGAAATCGCCACGTTCCAATGGGTCACCTGGTGGAACGAAACCAGACTCGAAGAAAACCTAGGCTACCGCACACCAGTCGAAGTCGAAATAGAATAGTAGAACACCAACCACAAAAAAGACATAATAGAAACACAAGGCACACATCTAGGAACAAAACCCAGGGCAGTTCAGTTGTTATGCAAGTCGTGAGCGTAGGTATTCGGTTACTTCTTGTGCAATGGCGGCGGGTGATTCGGGGTTGGATGGGAATTTCTCTGCCCATGAGCGACCTGGGTGTAAGGTGTCCCATTTCGACCGGATTCCGTTGATACGGCCCTTTCCTGGGTCGTGGTTTCCGAATCCATCAAGAAGGGCGTTCCAGACAGGAGTGTGTCGACGGATCATGGCGGATTCACCTAGGGGTATCCAGATGTCTTCCATAACAAGCCACTGAACGCGGAAATGGGAAATATCGAGGTTTTCGGCGGCTCGGATGCTTTTGGCGTGGTCGTTCAAGCGTTTGTACAGTGCTGTTGTGTGTGTTTCCACTGTGATTCCACGTCGCCCACCTGAGGGGACTGCTTTACCGATGTAGATTGGTTCTGTGCAGCGGGGTGTGTTGCGTTTGGTAAGTAACGAGTATGCAGGAAACGGTCCGGTGTAATAGAGCGCGTAGATACCGGCTCCGAGGAATTTTTTCAGCTCATGGAGTGGATGCGGGTCGGTTTCTTCAAGTTGGGTGACGATGGATGCAGCAAGGTTGTGCATATCGAGTGGGTTGAATGGTTTGGTCATGAGTTTATCCGGGGTAATGGAGTATCGAGAGTGAGTTGGCGGAGGGCGATATGCTCGCGTATTGAGGCGAGTTCGAGGTGTTCGTGGATGGATGCGGCTATGATTTGTGCGAGTCGGACGGGTACTGCATTGCCGAGTTGGCGCATTGCTTCAGTCCATGGTCCGTTAAGTCGATATCTGTCGGGGAATGTCTGAAGGCGTGCAGCTTCGCGTACTGAGAAATAGCGCACGGATCCGTTAGCTCGTCGGAGCATGTTCTCTCCACCGGGAACGCCGTGTACACCTGCTTTGAGGGCTTTTGCTGGTGCATCGATGAATGAGCCTGTGTGGCCAGGATAGGAGCGGGCACCAGGTTGAAAAGTGTGGTTCAGGAAGCGTGTGGAGCCTTTTTCTGTTGGTTCAGGTAGTCCAACCAAAGCGTCACGTACGGTGCGCCATGGGCGAAGTGTAGGGTCGCCACCACCTCGAATTTCAGTATGGCGTTGAGATTTAGGAACACTGTACGTGTCCCAGTATTCTCCTGATTCTTGTGCAGCTTTCAGGGCGGCTGCTGAATGGGTTGGTTCTGGAAAAGACCATTCAGCGTCGATATCGCATCTAAATCCGATGAAAAACACGCGCCATCGTTGCTGTGGGATGCCGTAATTAGCAGCATTCACTAGCTGTGTGACGACTCGGTACTGAAGATCGGTATGAACTGATGTATGTTCGGCCTGGAGACGTGCATAGTGGTCTGACCAGGACTCGCTTGAGCGGGGTGTGATGTCGGGGTGAGCAAGCCGAAGTTGGATGTATGAGAAGTAGTTGGCAAACGCTGGGCGTGTGAGTCCCCGGACGTTTTCAATCATGAAGGCCCGAGGTTGTAGTTGGCGGATGACTTCTGCTGTTACTGGGAACATATCTCGTGGATCTTCTGCAGCCATGGCTTTGCCCCCCATTGAGAATGGCTGACAGGGAGGGCCGCCGCTGACGAGATCAATTCCGGGGGTTAAGTTGCTCCAGTCTATGGTACGTACGTCACTTTCTCGGATATCAATACCTCTTACGAGGGGATGACCAAGTGAGCTATTGACTCGAAGGGTCTCACATGACCAGGAGTCCCACTCGGCCACAACTTCGGTTGAGAATCCTCCGAGGTGTGTTCCGAGTGCAAGTCCGCCACCACCGGCAAAGAGTTCGACGCTACGCATGCACTCCATTATGGAACGAGTAACGCCCGATAGTCTAGAAAAATGAACCGACCAAGTGCTGCGTCATAGCGAGAAATTAATTAACGCATAACTGCACATTCAATCGTTGGTAAGGTTAAGGCTCTGTAATGGAACCTGTATCGGTTGGATTTCCTGATGTTTGCGTGCAATAGGGTTTTGTTAGTTGATATCAGCGGTTGAGAGTTTTTATGTTTTAGTGAGCAAGGAACCAGCTGTGCTGGTTCCGCGGTAGCACGTAACGGTTGTGGTGGGGTATCTACAATAGCGATTTTGGTTTCTATTACGGTCTATATAGCTATATAGCTATATAGTATAGGCGACCTGGGATTTTTCCTGTTTTTGCTGTTCAGGCCCTGTGGATAACGTCTTCTGTATCGGTAAATCTGCGCAACCGTATCGGTAAATCTGCGCAACCGTATCGGTAAATCTGCGCAACCGTATCGGTAAATCTGCGCAGGGGCGGAACTGCGTATCGGTAAATCTGCGCAGCTTTAGCTGGGGTTTTAGTTTTTGGTGGTTTTTTGGTGGTTTTTTGGTGGTTTTCGTATCGGTAAATCTGCGCAACTGTGGTTGACGTTAAGGGAGTTGGTGTGGGGGTTTGATTGTGATGGAGGGTTGTCCTGCGTGAATGGTGACTCCGGTGGTGTCTGCTGTGATTCCTGCGTCTGGCCAGTGGGTGAGGATGGTGGCGATGGATTTTTTGATTTCTTGTCGGAAGTGGGCAAGGTCTTGGGTAGTGGTGAGTTTTTTGGTGGCGAAGTTTGCTGCCATGTCTGACCATGTGAATTGGTATTGGGTTTCGGGGCGGTTGTGGAGCCAATATTTTTTGAGTGTGAGCCAGACGTAGAGGTCCATCGCTCGGGGTTTGCCGAGCTCGCGAAAGATGTTGAGGTCTATGGGGATGGGTGCGTTTTTGATGCGTTCGTAGAATTCTTTGGTGAGCATGATGTAGGACTCTTCGAGTGCTACTTGATCTGGGTTACCAGGGTCGAACCAGAGGTCCCACTGGTCGATGATGGGGGAGTTTTTGCCTAGAGTTCGGTTTTCTGTGCGGCGTTGAACTGTGATGACGGAGCTGGCGATGCGGAGCATTTGCTCTCGGAGGATGGTGAGGGTTCCTTTGGATCCTCCGGTTCCTCGTGTGGTGATGCCGATTTTTTCTAGGAAGCCGTTCATGGAGTGCCCGAGGGGGATGCGGCGAGCTTCTTCTTCTGTCATGAGCCCGTGTCGTACTTTTCCTGCGTTTTCGACGGCTTGGGTGATGATGTAGGCCATGATTAGGCGTGGGTATTTTCCGTAGGGGACGCCGTTAATGGAGAGGACCGTGATGGTGTTGGGGCCGTTGTGGACCGCGCGGATGGTGTCGGTGGATTTTTTGTAGGGAAAGAGGGCTTGAACGAAAAGGTTGCTGGTGTATCCGATTTCTGTGTCAGTAGTTGCTATGGGCGTGTTGGCGGGTTGTGGGGAAAATTTGTTATCATTGCTCATGAAAAGATTCTCACAATCAATACTGCTAGTTAGGTTTGTGGGTTTGGTTCCTAGGGGTGCTGCAACACTCCTAGGATTTTTTCTTTAGGCTAGCACGACTTAAAAAGGGGCAGACTTAAGGGACAAAAAATGTGGATTTAGTGTCTTCTAGCCCAGCCTTTTCCTCCCCCTAACCCATTTTTCCCATGAGAAAACCCCGATACCCGCAGCTAAAAGCATAAAAACACCATTAACTACAGCGTATCAGGGTTTCCAAGAGCTAAACCCCATCCAAGGGTTAAAACCCATCAGCCAGGTTCACCCCCGCTTATGCGGGGAATATCCAGCTTGCTCGTTCACAACCAGATACCGGGCGGGTTCACCCCCGCTTATGCGGGGAATATAGGCGGCCCAACTTTTTCACCATTCTCATCAACGGTTCACCCCCGCTTATGCAGGGAATATCTCATTGTACAGCAGATTTAGTTTTACAACACTAAGTTTTTGGGGGTTTCACCGGCGCCGGCAGCCAGCGGAATTGCTCATCGTCCCCTTCTTTCCAATCTGGATTCTGAATGGGTAGTAAATCCGCCACATCAATGGTGAAAAAGTCGGCAACATGAATTAGGTCAGACAGTGACCAGCCGATATCACCGCGAACCTTTCGGCCAATGGCGACTCCAGTAATCCCCAGGGCTGCCCCAAGCTCTTTTTTGGTCGTTCGCCTATCCAGAAGCAAGTGGCTAACAGTCTTTCCAACACACGCATTAGGTGACCATGCGCGAGGGGTTTGGGGAGCGGTATGCATGAAGCGATTATATGTGCGACGGGTAACTGCCAGGGCGCTAAACGCGCCAAAAAGGCCAAACCTGCTTGCCTTCCAATATCAATAAAGATACCATATATCCTATATGAAACTTTTAGTTTGTTTAATGCCTGGAGGTTTGCGCCATGAAGGGGTATTCCACTCGTGAGGTTGCCGATTTGCTAGAAGTCCCTGTTCGGACGATTCAGGGCTGGGTCAGTGCTGGTCGTATTCCTGGTGCTTTCCGCACGCCTGGTGGGCGTTGGCGGATTCCTGCCGCGTGGGTGGGAGGTGGAGTAGGTGAGTGTTAAAGCGGTTGCGTGGGTTTTGGATGATCTTCAGGGGTTGAAGCCGGGGCCTACTTTGGTGATGTTGGCGTTGGCTGATTTTGCTGATGAGAGGAATTCATGCTTTCCTGGCCAGTCGACTATCGCAGCTCGTGCGAGATGCTCTAAACGTTCGGTAGTTACATACCTTAAAGAATTAGAAGAGTTGGGCTTGATTACGGTTGAGAGTCGGTTTTTCAGCAATGGTGGAAGTTCAATTCGGCGTAGTTCAAATCGCTATGTTCTTCACGTGGGGCGGTCTTTTGGTCTTGATGATGCAAAATCTGCACATTCGAGGAAAACCCCAGTTCAAAACGAATGTGCAGATTTTTCACATTCGACTCTCGAAAGTGCAAATTCACCCCTCTCGAAAGTGCAACAGGTTGCACTTATAGAACCACCAGTTATAGAACCAACCTCCCCCTTACCCCCAGTGAATGTTTCCGGTGGTGGCCTGTCCGGGGTGGGGGAGGAGGATTTTTCTCCGATGGATGGTGATCGGTTGGGCGCTGGCGCGCCTGCCGACGGTGAGTTTCGGTTTGGGTTTGCGTTTGATGCTGTGGCGCAGCGGCCAGACGGGGAGGGGGCATTTCCCACATCTTCGGTTTCGGGTTTGGGGGCTGATCGTCGGTTGTGTGATGAGGTGGTGCCTCCTGGGTTGGTGTCTGGGTTGTCGGGGCATGATGTGTCTCGGGTTTCAGCTCGGGTGCGTGAGTTGTTGGCTGCGGGGTGGTCTCGGGAGCGGTTGCGTGAGTGTGTGGCTCGCCGTCCGTTACCTGAGCGGGTCTTTTCGCCGGTTGGTTTGGTGTTGAGTAGGTTGCGGGATGATGTGTCAGCGTGTGGTGATTCGACGTCAGAGGTTGCTAGTGGTTTTGAGTGGCGTACTGCTGCGGGGCGTCGGGTGAAGCGGTATGAGGTGGATTGGTCGCGGGTGCTTGCGGTGCATCGGCGGGCGTTGGCTGCTGGTGAGACTGTCACGGAGCATCGTGCGGAGTTTTTGTGGGAGCTGACTGGGGGTGTAGTTGATGATTTCCTTATCTAGCCCCGCGATGAGAATTCATGCTTTTCATATTTTCCCACCATCATCTGAGGGTTTAGCGTTCTATTTTTCTCAGCTTTTGTGCTATTTGCGGGCGCAGTTTGTGTTGGATTGTTCTGTTTGTCATGGTCGCATCGATAGTGCTAGGCGGGGGCGTTGTGATGTGTTGAACGGTGTTTTATTCGAGTTTTCTTTGTTTGGTTTAAGTTTTCTATTGTTTGGGGTTGTTGGTGCCGGGGTGGGTGTTGGTGTCTTTGGGTATTGGTGGGTGGTTTTGTCTGTGTTTATGCCGGTGAGCTGGTATAAGGATAGTGGTGCTACATGTGCTTTTTGCGTTCGGTGTATGTGGCGTGTGTTTATTTTTCGCTTGTGTGTTCGGCTTGTGTGGCGTGTGTTTGTTAAGGTGCTTCATGAGTGCGGATTGTTGTTTGAGGAGGTTGTTATGTCAGGTTTTTCGCGTGTGGTTGCTGTGGCGGTTGCTGTGGGTGTGGTTGGTGCTGGTTCGGTGGTTCCGGTGGTGGCTGCTCCGCGGGTGGCGACGCAGCCGGGGACGGATCGTCCGAGGGTGGTTGCGCCTGTGAATACTCCGGTGGTGCAGCGTGCGCCGCAGGCTCCAGCTGTTCCTGCGGTGGTGACGAATGTGGTTCCGGGTGTGACTCGTGCTGCTGCGCAGCCGGTTGTGGTGCGTAATTATGTTACGCAGGAGGTGTATGTGACGTCGCCTGGGTTGGCGTTGGCGTCTCCTGGTGGTGCTGTGGTGTTGAATCCGGTGAATGTTATTAATACGTTTGAGCGGAATGTTCGTCCTGAGGATCGGTCAACGATGGATGCTGCTCGTGGTGCTGCTGGTGTGGGTGCTGTTGCGGGTGGTGTCGGCGGGGGAGCTGCCGGGGCGCTTGTTGGTGCTGGTGTGGGTGCTGCGGCGGGTGTTGGTGCTAGTGGTGCTATTTGTGGTGCTGCTGCTGGTACTGCGGCTGCTGCGGGTGCGGTGGCGATTGCTGCACCGCCTACTGCGCCAATAGCTGGGCCGGTTGCGGCTGGTGCTGCTAGTGCCGTTGCAGCTTGCGCTGCTGGTGGTATGGCTGTTGGTCCGATTATTGGTGGTGCGGTTGGTGCTGGTGCTGGTGTTCCGGTGGGTGTTGTTCCGGGTGTGGTTGCGGGTGCGCAGTTGGGTGCGTCTGCGGTGCCTGGTGGTCGTGCGGTGATGGATCGTGCGATTGCGGATACGGCGTGGGATTTGGAGTCTCAGGCGCGTGTTGCGCAGGGTGCTGAGCCGTTGTCTGGTGCTAAGCCTGGTGATTCGATGCCGGGTGCGGGTGCTGATGCTGTACCTGCTGTGGGGTCGAGTGTTCCGGCGTTGCCGCAGCTTCCGGAGCTGCCTGCTGTGTCTGTGCCGGTGGTTGATGTTCAGTTGCCGCAGGTTCCTGAGGTTCCTGGGGTTGTGTTGCCGGGGTTGCCGCCGGTTCTTGGTGTGTAGAGATTTAAGGGGTGTTTGTTGATGGCTACCAGTTGGTTTGATATTGCTGATGAGCGTGATGCTGCGGCTGCTGCTGATGATGTGGTGGAGGTTGTGGTTGATTCGCCTGCTGCTGATGGTGTGCCGGCTGGTGGTCGTTTTTCTCGTGTGGTGTGGGTGGGGTTTGGTGTGTTGTTGGCGGTGTCGGTTGTGGGGGTGGTGTGGTCGTTGCAGTCGCAGCGGATGTGGGTGGAGCCTGTGTCTGTGAGTTCGTCGGTGGTTGAGGTTCCGCCGTCGGTTGCGGTTTCGTCGTCTTCATCGTCTGTGCCGGTGTCGTCTGTGGTGGTGGAGCGTTGTCCGGGGCAGCCTGTGGGTTCGTTGTCGTCGCCGGAGGGTGTGGTTGTTGAGTTTCAGGAAGCGTATTTTGCGGGTGATGTTGAGCGGATTGCGTCTGTTGTGGCGTCGGGGAGTTATTTGGCGTCGGTGGATTGGGGCACTGTTGTGTCGGATGTGGTGGGGTCGGAGTTTTGTGTGAAGGTTGAGGGGGTTTCTGGTGGGGTGGTGGATGCTGCGACGACGGTGGTGACTCCTGGTGGGGAGGAGTTGTTGTTTATGCAGAAGGTTACGGTTGTGGAAGTTGGTGGGGGTTTTAGGATTTTGGAGATTGAGGATCGGCCGGTGCCGAGTACATCGTAAAGGAGATAGTGATTATGCGTCATTTTGGTGTGGTGGGTTTGGCTGTGTTGTTGGTTAGTGCAGCGGTACCGGCTGTAGCGCAGTCTGGTGTTTCTGGTGGGCGTGAGTGTCCTCGGATGCATATGGTGGTGGTGCATGATGCTGCTGATAGTGCTGCGTTGAGTGATCAGGATCATGGGTTTTTGGGGTCTATTGTGAAGCCGGTGGTGGATGCTGCTAACCCGGGGGTGAAGGATTATTCGGCTGGTTTTTCTGCGGCTGCGTCTTCAGTGGCGCAACCGGTTCCGTCTGTTTCTGGTGGGTGGAAGAAGGATGTGTGGGGTACATCTGCACCGGCTGCTGCTTCGTCGGCTGCAACTACTGCGCCAGCAGTATCGTCGTCGGTAGTGGGGTCTACTGGTGTGTCCACGACTCAGGAGCAACAGAACGATGGGGTTGCTCAGGTAAGTAGGACGTATGTGAATGTGGAGGGATTCCGTACGGGGGCGTTTATCCCGGGTGTGCATTCGGAAACAGATGCATCGTGGCGTGATCATGTAGATGGGGGGTTGAAGAAAACTTCTGCGGTAGTAGAGGAAATTCACCGTACATGTCCTGATACGAAGCTTGTGCTTTTGGGCAATAGTCAGGGTGCTGCGGTTGTGAGTGAGTTGGCGCGGTCGATTGGTGCTGGTGAGGGGCCGGTTCCGTCGTCAGTGATTGCGGGTGTTGCGACGTTTGCGGATCCGACTCGGGCAGAGGATTGGCCTACGACGACTGATCGTTCAAATGCTGTGGTGAAAGCTCCTGCGGCGTCTGGGCAGGGTTTGGCTACGGTGGCGGAGGGTTCTGCGTCTCGTGGGTATGGTTCGTTGGAGGGGAAGACTGTGTCGTGGTGTGTTGAGGGGGATACGCGGTGTGGGATTAAGAAGGCTGCGCCTGCGGTGCGTCTTGCTGAGGCTGCGAATCGTGAGGTGGATTTTGCTCGGAATCCTGAGGCGAGTTTGCGGTATGTTGCGGATGTGTTAGCTCCTGCTGTGGCGTTGGCGTCGGTGGAGACGTTGGCGGAGGATGTTCAGTTTGGTGGTTCTGGGTTTAGGTTTTCTCGTGCGGCATCGGCTGATGAGACGTTGATTGGTCGGATTGCGGTGAATACTGAGTCTTCTGTGGATCGGTCGGATATGGATCGGCGGTTGGTTGCTGCTGGTGCGCAGTTGGGGGGTATGGCGTTGGCTGCTGGTGTGACGGTGGCGAAGAAGGTTATTACGCCTGCGAATATTGCGCAGATTGCTGCGGCGAGTGCGGCGGGTCCGGAGGCTGCTGCGGTGGTTGTTGGTGTGAAGGTGATTGAGGCTGGTGCGTCGTTGTTTACGGCTGAGACGGCGACGTCGGGTGCGGTTCGGTTGTTGGATGAGGCGAAGGCTGGTGGTATGGAGGTTCCTGAGGTTGCTGAGGCTGCTGTGGAGACGGTGGTGGGTGAAGCGATTGGGGATTCTGCGTATGTGAATCAGCCGATTACGGATCGGGGGCAGTCTGCGTCTGGTGCGACGAAGACGTGGCTTGCGGGATTGGCTGCGAAAGAGTTGGGGGATGACGCTCCTGAGGGGCTTGTGGCTGCGTCGCGGTCTCCGGAGAAGGTTTCGGGGGTGCGGTTTGATAAGGCTGCGGTGGATGCTGCTGTTGCTGGTTTGCGGAAGGATCAGGGCTGATGGCGGCGGTGTTGTCGAGTATTAATTTGGTTGCTGGTGGTTTGTTGCCGGTGTGTGAGGAGCCGTTGTGGACTGCTGTGGTGTGTGAGGGGGATTCGTCGAGTTTTTCTCCTGCGTTTTGGTTGGTTGGTGCTCATGGTGGGGCTGGGTGCAGTGTGCTTGCGGAGATGCTTGGTCCTGCGGGTGATGCGGGGCAGCGGTGGCCGTCGGCGGATGAGTTTCCGTTGTGTGTGGTGGTTGCTCGGGCGTCGGTGCGGGAGTTGGAGCGTGCGCATCAGGTGGTGTTGCAGGGTTTAGGTGGTGAGATTGGTGCTGCTCGGTTGTTGGGGTTGGTGGTGGTTCATCATGTGCCGGGGAAGTTGCCGAAGCCGGTGCGGGACAAGCTTGAGGTGTTAGAGGCGTTGACGTCTGTGTGGGTGGTGCCGTTTATTTCTGGGTTGCAGGTTGCGCCGCTTGATGGGTTGGCGGTGTGGGTTCCTGGTGATCAGGTGGGTGGTGGTCGGCGTCGTGATCGGAAGAAGCCTGTTGTTGAGCAGGTTCCGCCTGCGGTGGTTGAGTTTGGTGCTGCTGTGTTTCAGGCTGCGAGGGATGCTGCTCGTGGTGCTGGTGGCAGTGATGATGAAAAGTGTTGTGAAAGTAATTAATGACGAGTGTTGAAGGAGTTTAGTGTCATGGTTAAAAGTCTTGTGGATGTGTGGGATGTGGTTAGTGTTCGGTTGATGTTGGCTCAGATTCCGGGTCAGAATATTCAGCCGCAGGCTCCGGGTGAGTTTGGTGCGAAGATTGAGCGTGGGTTGAATTTTGCGTTTTATGTTGGCATTGCGATTGCGATTGTGGGTGTGATTATTGCTGGTGCGACGATGGTGATTTCGCGTCGTGAGGGTACTTCTGAGGAGGCGACTGCGATGGCGTTGCGGATTGGGTTTGGTGCGATGATTATGGGTGGCGCGACGACGATTATCAGTGCGTTCCTGTAGCTGGGGGTGTTGGTGGTGTTGTTGAGGGCTGTTCATCCGCCGACGTCGCCGTGGACTCCGCCTGCTTCGGTGACGAATGAGGTTGTGGTGTGGTTGGGGTATGTGATGTATGTGGCGTTGGCGATTTCGATTCTGGCGACGATTATGTTGGGCGTGATGATGGTGTTGGATCGTGATCGTGGTGAGCCGGTGTCGGCGACGGCTCCGTATGTGGCGGCGTTGCGGATTGCATTGGGGACAATGATTATTTCGTCTGCGGGTTCGTTAGCAGCGTTTTTTGCATAAGGCCCCAAAATATTAGAGAGGTTGTGGTGTGACATGCGGTTACGGTTAGGAATTTGTGGTGTAGCTGTTGCTGTGGTGGCCGGTTGCGGTGCAGAGGATGGGTCTGAGCAGCAGCCTCTTGAGTCTGCGGTGGTACATACGACTACGGCACCGGTGGTGTCGTGGCGTCCTGGCCCGTCAGGGTTGGTGGTGCCGGTGAGTAGTGTGGATGGTCCGCGTGAGTCGGTTCCGGTGCCGCATGGTTTTTCTCATTCGCCTCAGGGGGCGGTGTTAGCGGCGATTACGGCGCAGGCGTGGATGGCGGGTGCTAATGATAGTACGTGGCCGAAGGTTGCGGAGTATTTGTTGGAACCAGGGTTGGGTCGTACGCAGTGGTCGCAGGCGCGTGCGTTGATGAGTGTGGATGGTGTGGTTGCTGATCCGGCGCGGTTTGTAGGGTTTCGGTTTGATTCTTATTCAGATGATGCGGCTGTGGTGGTGGTCGCAACCCGGTGGCCGGATGGTTTAGTGACTGCATATCCGGTGCAGTTATCGCATGCGACAGGGTCGTGGCGTGTAGTGGTTCCAGAGCAGGATAAAGCACCTGACATGCAGGAACTTACTGAGGACCAATTAAAAGACTTCGTGTTATTCGGCGAAACAGAAAATAAATAAGTTCCTCATGTATGGGGATGGTCTTAGGAGAAAATCATGAAAGTGAAGAAAACCCCCATCGTTGTTGTTGGCATTGTCGCTGTTATTGCGGTCATTGCGGTTTTCGCGTTTATGCTCGGGCGCGGGACAAGTGTTGATGACCATGTGGCTTCTTCGCCTGCAGTTCCGTCAGAAACAACCACAAACGCGCCAGAAGCAGATGTGAAAGTAGAGCAAACGTACGAAACCGATATCTGGGGTCGTCAAGTATTGATTAATGGAGTAACTGGAAAAGTTCTTGGAAACCTGGTTCCCGAAGATAATCGTTGTGAGATCAACCCAAAAATCTCGATCCAAAAGTCTTATAACGCTCAAACTATTTGGTCGGAGAATAATGGTCCTTCAGCAATCAATTCAGGTGTACCGGTCAAATATGCCAATACAGTTACTGGTGCTGCTTTAGCCGGGTGGAATTACCGAATTCTTCTCTTTATCGGGGATGAAATCACTCCCGAAGTGGCAAAACACGTCAACTTTAATAATCAACCAGATCTTGCAAAAAAGATGGGTCAAAAAGGGCTTGAACGATCAGAAATTTTTACCGCCACGTTAGCACCCGAGGCAGTACGTGTATTGACTTGTAAAGAAGACTTTGTGGTCATTGAAATGGCTCATAAAGCTTTTGGTGATAGAAACGGGAAGTTCGAATCACCACAATGGGACATAATGAGGTTTTCCATGACGTGGAACGGCGATGATTGGGTCTATGACGTGGATTCTTTGAAAATAAATAGTGAGATAATTCATGATCTTGAGGGGTGGACGAAATGGCAATATTAAGACGACTTTTTGTCATGCTTATTGTTGGTTTAGCCATTTCTGCAATACCTCCAGTCGTTCAGGCCCAAACGGAAGATCGAAACGCGTACGAATTGGCCTATGACAAATGTAAAAAGGAGCATAATTTCACAAAGGAAGATACTCTTACTCGAGCGATTGCCGATGCCCTACCTGATGCAATTCCAGATTCAATGAAAAGTCTTCTTTGCGCAGACAAGGCTGCAACGGAAAATCCAGGATCAGCTTTTTCTACTTTGGCAGAAAAGACGGCATCGGAGTTTTGGGGTGATCCTGTTGGTAAGTTGGCGTCGGCGATGTTGGAGGGGAATGCGCAGTTTATGCAGTTGGTGATGACGTTTTGGATGGATTTTGATACGTCGTCGAGGGTTGATGTTGCTGCGAATGTGCAGGGTGTGAAGAATATTGTGTTGGGGGTTTCTGGTTTTGTGTTGGTGGGGTCGTTTTTGGTTGCTGGTGTGCGTGTTGTGGCTTCGCGGCGTCGGGGGTTGCAAGATGGTGTTGAGGAGTTGGGGGAGAATGTTGGTCGGTGGTTTGTTTTTTCTGCGTGTGTGCCGGTGATTGTTCCTGGTGCGTTGGTGGCGTCGGATGAGTTGTCGCGGGCGATTATGGAGCAGTTTGGTGCGACGTCGCCTGATGTTTTTGTTGATATGACGGCGTTTGATGACAGTGTTGTTGGTCCGGTTGTGATGTTGGTGTTGACGGCGGTGGCGATTGCTGGGTCTGTGATGCAGTTGTTGGCGTTGGTTGTGCGGGTGTTGATGTTGCCGATTGCTGCTGGTTTGACGCCGTTGTTTGCTGCTGCGTCGTTTTCGGAGACGGGGCGTTCGGGTTTGACGCATTTGGTGGGGTATATGATTGCGGCGGTTGCGTTTAAGCCGATTAGTGCGTTGTTGTATGTGGTGGTGTTGTGGAATGTGACGCGGCGGGGTGAGGGGTCGGCGTCGTTTGAGACGGCTGTTATTAATGCGTTGATGTTGGCGTTGGCTGGTTTTGTGGCTCCGGCGTTGGTGCGGATGGTTGTGCCGATGGTGTCGCAGGCTGGTGGTTCGTCGGGTGCTGCGGCGTTGGCTGCTGGCGGGGGCGCTGTGGGGGCGGGGGCTAAGATGTTGGCTCCTGTTGCTGGTGGTGTTGCGGGGGCTGCGGCGGGTGCTGTTCCTGCTGCGGTTAGTGGTGCTGTGGGTGCTGTTGGTGGTGCTGCTCGTGGTGTGGCTGTGGGGGCGAAGATTGCGCCGACGGCGTCGTCGGCTGGTGGTCGTGTGGTGCAGCGGGTGAGGAATACTGCGTGGGGTGGTGTTAAGGGTGCTGGTCGTGGTGCTGTTGGTGGTGCTCGTCGTGGGGGGTCTGCTGTGTTTGGTTTGGGTGCTCGTGGTGGTCGTGGTGCGATGGATGCTGTGGCTTCTGGCGCTCAGGGGGTGGGGCGTGCTGCTGAGGGGTTGAGTGGTTCGTTGGAGGGGTCGTTGGGGTATCCGGGTCAGATTCATCGGTAGTTGTTGGTTTTTGGTTGTGAGGTGGTTTTAGTGATGGTGGATGATCAGGGTGTTGCTGTGCAGTATGCGTTGGGGCAGCCGAAGCAGCGTACGGGTATTGGTGGGTTGCCGTTGAATACGACGGTGGCTATTGCGGTGGGTTTTGGTGTGTTTTTGGTGTGTCAGTTGGCTGGTGCGCGGTGGTGGGGGTTTGTGGTTGTTATTCCGGTTACTGCGTTGGTGGCGGTGTTGATTTCGGTTCGGGTGGCGAATCGGTCGTTGTGGGAGTATGTGCAGATTTTTGTGCGGGATTGGCGTCGGTGTCGGCGGGGGGCTGATGTGTATGTGTCTGGTGGGTTGTCGTTGGTTCCTGGTGGTCGGCGGCGGTTGCCGGGGTTGTTGGCGCGTACTGAGGCTGTGGTGGGGGTTGATGTGTTGGGGCGTGAGTTTGTGGTGGTGGTGGATCGTCCGCGTCGTGAGGCGACGGTGTTGTTGGATGTGACGTTTACGGGGCAGACGGCGATGACGCAGGATGAGCGGAATGCTGCGACGGCGGAGTGGTCGCGGTGGTTGGCGTCGTTGTCGTTGTCGGGGGATGTTGAGCAGGCGGTGGTTGTGGTTGGTGTTCGTCCGGGTAGTGGTCAGTTGGTGGCTGGTGAGGTGTCGTCGATTGTGGATGATCAGGCTCCTGAGATTGCGCGTCGTATTGTTGTGGAGGCTGCGGAGGCGATTTCGCATGCGCGTCCGGAGGTGTCGGGTCATATTGCTGTGACGGTGAAGGTTGATGGGGAGTCGTTGCGGGATGATGCGTTTTTGTCGCAGTTGGGGACTCGGGTTCCGACGTGGTGTTCGTCGTTGCAGTGGGCGGGGGTGTTGGCGGAGCCGATGTCGTATGAGTTGGCGGTGGCGAGGGTGCATTCGTTTTTTAATCCTGCTGCTGAGGCGGATTTTGAGGAGTTGTTGTTGGCTTCTGAGGGGCATGGTGTGGCGTGGGAGGATGCTGGGCCGTTGGTGGCGAGGGTGCGTAGTGGGTGTTATGAGCATGATGGGGTGGTGTCTGTGACGTGGGAGATGCGTGATGCGCCTAGGTCGACGTTTGAGGATACGTTGTTGCGGGGGTTGGTTGCGCCGCATGAGCGTATTGATCGGAAGCGGGTGGTGTTGTGTTATCGGCCGTTTGAGGCTGGTGCGGGTGCGTCGCGTGTGGAGGCGGAGCATCGTGATGCGATGGTTGCTGCTAATTCGTCGAAGAGTATTACGTCGGCGAAGGCTGAGATGCGGTTGGAGCATACGGAGGCTGCGCGTCGTGCGCAGGCGCGGGGTGCGCAGTTGGGTCGGTTTTCGTTGTTTGTGACTGCGACTGTTGGGGATCGTGGGGATTTGTCGCGGGTGTGTCATGATGTGGAGCAGTTGGCTGCGGGGTCGTCGATTCGGTTGCAGGTGATGAAGCATCAGCAGGATGTTGGTTTTCAGGTTACGTGTGGGGTGGGGAAGGTTCCGTGGCCGTATTCGTCGTCGATGGTGGGGATGTAGGTGGTTTGTATGTGGAAGCGAAAGAAGGTTGTGCGTTATCCGGCGGTGTCGTCGTTGTCGTTGGTGTCTGTTCGGGATGCTGCGGGGTTTGATGTGGGGGTTGTGTGGCAGCCGGGGTTTGCGCAGGGGACGATTCAGTGTTCTGTTGAGGGTTTTTCGCGGGCTCGGGTGCAGCGGTGGGTGGAGCGTGTGTGTGCTGTGGATGGTGTGTTGGTGGTGGGGGTGAGTAGGTCGAATTGTGATGCGTCTGTGCAGGGGTGGGTGACTGTTGATACTGGAAAAGCAAAGCAGGATGATTTTTTGGTGGCGTTAGCGATTAAGGCTCCTTCGTTGTATGCGCCGCAGGATGATTTGGTGTGGGTTCCTGCTGATAAGAATGCTGTTATTGAGCGGGTGAATCGGGTGGTAGCTCCTTCGGGTGAGTTGGTGTTTCCGCCGCAGGTGCAGGTGGTGGATGAGTCGGTGGAGTCTGTGATGCTTGCTGAAGAGTCGTTGGTGGTGTTTGAGGTGATGGCTCAGGATGATGTGGGAGTCGTAGAAGAGATTGTGGGTGTGTGTGAGGCTGTGCGGGAGTTTGTGGTGGTGCGGTGGGTGGAGCTTTTCCGTCCGGCGGATCCTGCGTATGTGGAGCAGCATGCGGATGTGGTGCCGTATCGCAGGAGTATGGTGTTGGTGATTAGTGGGGATACTGCTACGGAGTGTGAGCAGGCGGTTAGTGTGGTGTTGGGGATGGTGTCGGCGCGGGCTCGGTTGCGGATTACGCGGTTGTGGGGGCGGCAGCATATGGGGGTGTTTTTGTCGGCTGGGTTGCCGGTGTATGGGTGGCAGCAGTCGCAGTTGATAAGTGAAGGGCGGTAGTGGTCGTGGTTCGTGTGGATTTTGCGGAGTTTCATCAGCAGGTGTTGGAGGGGCAGGTTGATGTTCCTGGGCGTTTTACGTCTACAGGTCGGGCGTATCGTCGGTGGGTGAAGCAGAATGAGCGGTTGGTGTCTCGTGCGGAGCGTCGTGCGAAGTTGGCTGCTGGTGCGGTGCCGGTGGTGGGGGAGAAAGCGTTTTCGGTTGCGGGTCCGGGTGGTTTTAGTGGCCGGTGGTCGGGTAATGCTGCGGTGATTTCTGGGCCGCAGGAGTGGCAGACAACGACGAATTTGGGTGCGGGGTTTAATCCTAATGTTGTGGGTGCGCCGGCCCCTGCGATTGGTACTCCGATTGGGGTGCATGTTACGACGGGTGCTGAGGTTGCGTGTGATGCGTTGGGGTGGTTTCGTGAGGGGATTATTTCTAATCCGTCGTTGTTTTTGTTGTCCTTGCCGGGGCTAGGAAAATCCACGCTAGTCCGCAAGATGTTGATGGGGGGTGTGGCTCAGGGGCATATTCCGATTATTGCTGGGGATATTAAGGGGGAGTATGTGGGGTTTGTGAATCAGGTGGGGGGTCAGGTGATTCGTGTGGGGCATGGTGTGGGGCATATTAATCCGTTGGATGTGGGTGCGTTGGGGCGGGTGATTCCGCAGTTGGAGCAGCGTGTGGTGGAGTTGGTTTCGTCGGGTGCTGGTGATCAGGCGGTGGAGTTGGAGGGGATTATTCGTCGTGCGAAGGAGCAGGTGCATGGTCGTCAGGTGACGATGGTTGCGACGTTGGTGGGGTTGGGTCGGGGGGATCAGGTTCGTGACTGGGAGACGATGTTGGTGTCGGTGGCGTTGCGGGAGATTTATGAGCGGGAGGCTATTGATTGGGAGCATCCGCCGGTGTTGTCTGATTTGATTGGGCATTTGGAGCGTGGGTCGGATGAGTTGTTTTCTAAGGGGCGGGTGCGTACGAAGGATGAGTGGTCGTTGCGGGTTGATGATCTGTTGTTGTCGTTGAATTCGTTGTTGGATGGTCCGACGGGGCAGATTTTTGCTGGTGAGTCGACGACTCCGATTCGTCTTGATTCGACTGCGGTGTGTATTGATGTGTCGTCGATTGATCGGGGGGATTCGGCGATGAAGGCTGCGGTGATGATGGCGTGTTGGTCGGCGGCGTTTGGTGCGATTGAGGCGGCGCATATGTTGACGGATGCTGGGTTAGCCCCGCAGCGGTATTTCTCGGCGACGTTGGATGAGTTGTGGCAGGTGTTGTCGGCGGCTCCGGGGATGGTGTCGCATGTGGATGCGTTAACACGTCTCAATCGTACGGATGCGACGGTGTTGCATATGATTACGCACACGTTCAAAGATCTTGAGGCGTTGCCTACTGAAGAAGATCGAAAGACTGCGATGGGCTTTATTGAGCGTGCGGGGATGGTGATTTGTGGTGGGTTGCCGAATAGTGAGTTGGAGATTTTGTCGAATCGGTTGGAGTTTTCTCCTGCTGAGGCACAGATGGTAACAAGCTGGTCAAAGGGGGCGCCGCCGAAGCGGGCGCGTACACGTGGTGCTCGGGCGACTCCGGTGGGTCGGGGACGGTTTATGATTAAGCCGTCGAAGGACGGATCACCGGGGATTCCAGTACAAACGATTTTGACGCCAACTGAGATTGAGTATCGGTTGCATGATACGAACGTGCGTTTTGATGATTTCTTTAGTGCAGGGGAATAGCCTGTGAAGAAAATCGTGGGCGTTATTTTGGCTGTAGTTATGTTTTTAGTGTTGGTGACTACGGTTTTTGTCTCTGATGATAAGGATGGCCGTTGTCTCTCGCCTGTTGGTCCTGCCAGGCCGGGGGTGTTTGCTCGTCCTGTGGACCCTGATGTTCCTGTTACGTCTGGTTACGGTCCTCGGTGGGGTGCGTTTCATCATGGGGTCGATTTCGGTGGCCCTCAAGGAGCTCCTATTTATGCGTTTGCAGACGGAACGGTGTCTGCTAGTCAAGACCAAGGTGTTGGAGGTTTTGGTGGGTGGGTTATTGTTGACCATGAGGTTGATGGGAAAAAGCTATCGACGTTGTATGGTCATCAAGACCCTGGTGGCAACCTCGTTAAGGTAGGGGATCGTGTCAGGGCGGGCCAGCAAATCGCCAAGATTGGAAACTCAGGCCAATCAACAGGACCTCATCTGCATTTTGAGGTACATGAGGGCGGATATTTTAATGGTGGCCACGATGTTGACCCGATGACGTGGTTGGAAAAGGTGGGGGAAAAACCTGCCGAGGACAACGAGCCGCACGATGAGCCTGCTCATGATGAAGATACACGAACGCTTCGAGCGCGGCAGATTATTGCTCGTGGCCACGAGCGTGGAGTTGGCGAGAAAACGATTGTAGCTGCGTTGTCAGCAGCGTTGGTGGAATCGGAAATGCAGATGCTGGCTTCACGAAAAGTGCCCGAGTCCTTGCAATATCCCAACGATGGGGTTGCTCCTGGTGATTATGATAGTGTGGGGCTGTTTCAGACACGGGTAAGTATCCATGGTTCACGGTATGGCGGCGTGAAAGGGTTGATGGATCCCCGAACTCAGATCGATTGGTTTTATGATGCTGCTGAGGGGGCGTCGGGTGATACGCCAGCGGAGTTGGCGGCAAACGTCGAAAGGCCTGCTGCTCAGTATCGAGGACGGTATCAGGAACGGCTAGCTGAGGCAGAGGAACTGTATGCCCGGTTGCGTAAAGATAGCGCTGGTGCCGGTTCTGTTACGGTTGGCAATAACTGTAGGCCTGGCCAGCCTGTGACTTTTGCTGGGGATGTGAATGCGGCGATCTTAGATGCGGCTAAAAGCCAATTTGGGCTTCCATATGTGTGGGGTGGCGGTGATCATCATGGCCCCACTGGTGGTGGGTTCGATTGCTCCGGGTTGACGATGTATGCCGTTTATCAGGCTACGGGTGGGTCTGTGGCTTTTGATCACCATACAGATAAACAGTTTGATCATCCTGCGATGGAGTCCGTGGCGTGGGAGGATCGACAACCTGGTGACTTGCTGTTTTATCGGGGAAACTCTACAGCGAACCCGTGGGAAAAGTACCACCATGTTGCGATTTATTCCGGGGAAAAAGCCGGGAAACCCATGCAATATGAGGCACAGACATATGGAGTGAATTCAGGAGAATATCCTGTGCGATTTGGGGAACAGATTGAGGTCCGTCGAGTCACTACACACGAGACCCCAAAAACTCAGGAGGAAAAGGACACTAATGAATAAGACAACGATCACAGCTGTAGCGTGCGCAGTTGTATGTGGTGTACTCACAATAAGCGGATGTGGACATATACATCATGACCATCCGATGGAGGATCCGCATGCTAGTTACGGGGAACCCCCGGATACTACACGGCCAGACTGGCGTAGTCCCTATGGAAAAGGTTTTGAAGACCTTGCTGGGAAAGGACCAGAGGACGTAGCACATACAGCGTTGGAACGCTTGTGTTCTTTTACCCCTGAAGAGGCATGGAGCGGGACCGTCATTCAACGCATCAATGGTGTTGTGACCCCTGCCCTATGGGGACAGATTTCTCATAACCCTAACCAGGTTGTTCCTATTACTACCGGCCCCATGCTTCGCCAGTGGGAGGAAGCCGGTGGGGGAGTGACAGTTGCTATCGAGGGTTCTGCGGAACCACCACCTCCTAATACGGATACGACGTGGCATAAAAAAATGGTGTGTATCCGGTATTGGGATGGCTATGACTACGGGTTTTCTGATGTGTATCTTGTGCAAGTTACCAAGAGTGATGATGTGTGGAAAGTGGCGCGGTTAGAGCTGCTGGGACCTACTGGAGAGGTGGAAAAATAATGGGTCGTGTGAATGCGCGGGATGCTGGCCGGTCGCGTCTTGTTGAGCCGCAGACTTTTGTTCAAGCTGTCTTGTTGGGGCTTCTTGTTGGTGGTTTGGGGCTTATTAATCTGGGGTTGTGGGTATCTCACAGTGTGCAGGGGGTTCCTGGGGATCTTTCTAAGAATCCTTTTATTAATGTGGCAGGTCTTTTTCGTGGGGCTGTGTCGTGGACGTGGGTGTCGACGGCGGCTGTGGTGGCAGTGGTTGTTGTGGTTGTTAGTGTTGTTATTGTGCTCCGGCGGGTTTTCCCGAGGAGGGAGAAAACTAGTATTGATCGGGCGCGGAAGAATTTGGGGGGAGAAAGAGATATTCAATCGTTGTCGCGTGCTGCTGCGGAGGCGAAAGCCGTGAAGTGGTTGCCTGCTGGTTGTGCGAAAACTCATCCAGGGTTGCGGTTGGGGAAGGTGCCGGGAACGAAGGTTGGGTTGTATTCCACGTGGGAGGATTTGTATTTGGTGATTTTCGGTCCGCGTATGGGTAAAACGACGTCTCAGGTGATTCCTGCGATTGTGGATGCTCCTGGGGTGGTGGTTACAACGTCGAATAAGCGCGATATTGTTGACGATACCCGTAAAATTACGGAGGCGCGTGGTGAGGTCTATGTGTTTGATCCTCAGCGTATTGCTGCGGGGTCGTCGCAGGTAGAGTGGTTTTATGATCCACTCGATTCGATTCGTCATGATCTTACGATGATGGATTCTGCGGCGATTGCGTTGGCGGATATTTTCAAGACTGCTGCGTTGGGTGATACGTCGAAGGGGGATACGTATTTCTCTGAGGGGGGTCGTGATTTGTTGGCGCGGATGTTTATGGCGGCTGCGTTGGATAATCGGCCGATTACGGATGTGTATGTGTGGTTGAGTGATCAATCTGATAAGACGCCGTTGTCGATTTTGGTTAATGATGGGCAGTGGCCGTTGGTTGCTGAGGGGTTACGGGCCACCTATGCGATTACGGAACGTACTCGTTCGGGTATTTTCGGGCAGGCGTTGCAGATGGCTGCTCCATTGGGGCGTCGGGAGGCTGCACGGTGGGTGACTCCACAGCCTCAGGCGCGTCGGTTTGATCCCCATGCGTTTGTTCGGTCTGATGCAGATACGTTGTATGTGTTATCGAAGGAGGGGGCTGATAATGCTGCGGCGTTGACGACGGCGCTGACTGCGGCGGTGTTGACGGCTGCGGAGCGTTATGGTGAAGAGTGTGGTGGCCGGTTGCCTGTGCCCTTGGTTGCGGCGTTAGATGAGGCTGCGAATGTGGTGAAATGGCCGGAGCTTCCTCGTTTGTATTCACATTACGGGTCTCGGTCGATTATTTTGATGACTATTTTGCAGTCGTATGCGCAGGGTGTTGGTGTGTGGGGTGAGGATGGCATGGAGTCCTTGTGGTCTGCGTCCTCTATTCTTTTGTATGGTGGCGGTGTGCGTGATGAAAAGATGCTGACAAAGCTGGAATCACTCATCGGGGATTATGAAGAATGGTCACAGTCGGTGTCGTATTCTGATGGTAAGCGGTCGGTATCGAAGTCGAAACAGGAACGTAAGATTCTGACGGTAAGTGAACTGGCTTCTTTGGGGGATAACCGAGCGGTGGTATTTGCGACAAAGCGTCGTCCAATTGTTGCTGAGTTGGAGCCGTTTTGGGTTCGTACGTATTGGCCTGCGAATATTCGTCAGGCGTTACCACAAGAAAGGTAGATGTACATATGGATAACAGTCAGGTGAAACCACCAAGGTTTGCGTCGTTATTTGATTTTGTGGATCAGTTTATCCTGCCGATGTATGGTACAACGCAGATGCATCAAGGTTCGGTGAATTGGTCTCCGAAGTGGTGGGCACATCCAGAGGCGATTGCCCGTTTAGATGGGTTATGGCGTACGTTTGAGAAATTGCGGATTGATGCTCCAGCTACTCATGTTGAGCTGTTTTTACGGCTTCATGGGGACTACCATATGCGTTATCTTATGCAGCCTGACGGTGTGTTTTCTCAGTGTCGAAAAGAGGATGTTCCGACTGTTCCGCTTCCGTCTCAACCAGCAGTTTCAGGCTAAAAAAAGGGGGTTATGATGAGTAATATATCAGGGTCAGCATATGTTCAGTCGCAGTCAGTAGATAAACGATCTGCTGGCCGACTACGGTACCTTATTGGCAGGATGCGGCATGTCCCTGCTCAGTCGTCACAGCGGATGGTGCGGCGAACAGTTCAACCTGGACCGCATACATTACGTCGCTATACCCTGGGTTCACTGATGGTCGAAGCAGCACGATCTGTGTATGTTAGTTCAGCGCTAGCACGGCAATTGGTAGCAGCTGAGTTTGACCGTCGTGGTTTAACAGAATCAGCTGATACGATGCGGCATTTTGAGGATATTGAGAATCGGTTTGTTGATGCGACAGATCATTCTGATCTTGATGTTATGTTTGCTCAGATTGCTGATACACACAATGTTGATGGGGTTTTACGCTTAGTCGGCGTTTCTCTCGATGCGTCGGAACCGGATTTTACCCTGGGTCAAGAATCTACCTTATTATCGCCACAGGAACAGCTTGATGATCTTATTTCGGTTGGGGCTCCGCAGGAAATGATCGATGCGTATACCAGCACAATCGACATCAGTAGTGAATCTTTTGATGCCACTGATAATGCCCAGAACTACACAGACAGCACTGAGCTAGCCGTTGACCTGGACTACAGTACAGAAAACACCAGCAGTAGCGAACTGTAACTTGGGAGAAAAATACATGTACACCTTGGATAATGCGCCACTGACGCCAGAGCAACATCTACAAGTGAGAAATGCTATCGCGAGTTCTGCTGTTGAAAATATTCATCTGGGTGAGGATACTGTCGACCGAATGATTCGCATCATCTTAGGTGAATGCACGCCTGAAGAAGCCAAAGCGGAAGTCTTACATAAATACGGAATCACTACTGATGCCGGATAGTGCACAGCAGCGGTGGGAAGGCTATTTCTACCCAGGAACACAGACGTTACGAAACAAGTTGGGAATCACAGACTTCACTCAACTGCGAAACGTTGAAGGAGAGATAGCTGGCCAGAATAAAATATGCCTTTCTCCTCGCTATAGCGGTAAAACTGCGGTGTCTTTGCGGGAAGAAATCTCCTACATTCATGCGACACTATTAGGTGATGTTTACGACTGGGCGGGACAATTCCGAGATGTCAATATGACCAAAGAAATTGTCGATTCTTCCCAAAAAAGTGTATTCCTCAGGCATGAACTTATTGCTGAGTCACTTGATCAAATCGACGCTGTGGTGAGGAACTATTCGTGGGAATCTGCCAGTTTTGAGGAAAAAACTCAGCATCTGGCAAAAATACATGCCATGCTTGATTACGTCCACCCTTTCCGTGAAGGAAATGGTCGTAGCACCCGAATTCTCATGGAGCATCTTTCTTCTTTCCATGGAGTGCAGCTGGAATGGGAAAGAGTTCCTTACCAGCAAATTATTAAAGCAAGTGTGCAAGTGTTCCTTGAAATACGGCACCGTTCCACACATTCCATGGAGTTGCTTTATCAAGAAATAGCTTCCCCTGGCTCCATATCTTTACGCACCCACGAACCCCACACTATCGATACGTCTTTGCTAGAGAACACTGGACTTACCTACGCCCCGCTGGAAAGCTTCACAGAAGCCCCCACATCACCAGGGTATTCCTCTTCCACCCCGACTGACGCATATAGTATCGACATCACAGACGATTATGTCACTGAGTAACACCTAAATCACAGTATATGCTAGCATAGCGTATTATTTCATATGCTACAGTTAGAGTTCGTGATCCTCCATGCTATCCCGCCGATAATCGTGATAACCAGTGGAAATATTCTCATCATCGTGGTTATAGCTGTGCGGTTTATCAGTCACCACTACTATATCGTCAGGGTTTTCCAGTAACGAGAAGTTCACTCCGTGGTCTTTTAGTTTCGCGATTGTTTGTGCGCTATGTTTTTCCTGGCCCAGGATCTGAGCACGTGCCGATTCCAGCCACGTCCGCAGTTCAAAGTCCGCACCACGGTGTGGAGGCGGCAGTAGGTACTTGTTTTCATTTTCCCCAGCCTGTTCCTGACACATATCCACATAGTCGCGTACTCGTGCGGCAACAACTAGTCCGGGGTTGTGTGCGCCCCGTAAATCGGTTGCTACTTCATCAAGGAATTCTTCAATGGCTACACCATGATTTGCTGCGTAGGTCACCTGGTTAATCATGGCTTGATGACCTTCTTGATCAATCTTGTCCGAAAGCACCACAGGTAGCGCATCGAGGAAAGAATCTACAACATAGTGAGCATAATCTCGTGTTGTGCGAGCAAGTCCTTCAAGAAGCAATGCCCGGATTCGCTGCGGATCGTGTTCCGACTGTTGAGCATCGGCGAGCATGTCAAGGGCGGATTTTTGCGCATCATCCCGCGTGAAAATCGTGGACACCACGTCACGGGCTGTCTTAACCTCGGAATCTCCCGCATGATGCAGATGTGCGTCTTCTGCATCAAAATCAATAGCATGGTCAGTGACCGCATACATTTTGTTTGCCCATTTACCGCGGGTTACAGCAACATAGGCGGCATTCTTATCCATTCCAGGAGTCATCAACACGTGCGCAGTATCCACCGTTGCCCCTTGGGCACGGTGGACCGTTGAGGCATAGGCCAGTTGAGTGTTCTCAGTAAGGTATTCCGGCGTTAAGACAAGCCGTTGTTTCGTCACACGATCTAATACCTCCGCAGCGCCAGAACGCCGGATTTTCGTCACAATGAAAGTCTGCCCGTTGTACACACGGCTTACACCATGAGCGTGTTCAAGAACCGTGTTACGCCGAGCAACAACATGATCACCCACACCGGCGGTTAAACCATCAGCCAGAGAAACTACATGGGAATGATTCACTTTTCCCATCTGCATAAATTCATGTTGAATAATCTCATTCAACATGCGCACATCGGCATTAGTAGTCGCCATCACCAGTGAGGTTTTCCCTTCCTCACTATCACGTAAATACTGCTCCACCATGGCCATAATCATCTCGTTATGGCTACCACCAACAAGCCATCCCCGACGGTCGAAAACATCAACCGCATGCTCAACTATGTGTGGGCGAGCACTACCTCGGAGATTCGTTACTGCCTCAGTTTGTTCGACATCAACCACCACATCCCCTGCAGCAGTTACAGTCTTTTGTCGCAAGACATCCGTAAGATGCGCAACCCCTGGACGTTTCACAAGGGTGCGGAACAATCCCCCGGTTTCCACAGCATCCAACTGGTACGGATCCCCTACCATAGCCACCTTGGCACCACATTCACGCGCCAACATAATAACTGCGTGCATCCGCGTTGTCGACAACATGCCAGCCTCATCAACAAGAATCAACGCCCCTGGCTGTACTGGCCAGCGAGGATCCCCAACCAAATCACTAGCTGCTATACCCTGGTTTTTCCAGTGCTGCCACTGTGTCACCAACGAATCAACTGTACGGCACGGTACCGTAATATCTTGTTCTAAGACCTTTGCAGCAGCAGCTGAGGGCGCTACCCCAATAACCGGACCGTGATGGTGCCCCCATAACTCCGCCACAGCTTTCATGCTGGTAGTCTTCCCCGTGCCAGCAGGCCCTACTGCTACCGATACCGCAGCGCCATCTACCAAAAAAGCCCGAACAATCTGCTCTTGCCCGGCATTTAACTTCACCCCCGTGTCAGCTTCATGTTGTCGGAGATACCCATCAATAGCAGCTTCAGAAACCACAACCCCCAACGGTTCATCCATAGCCGCAACGACAGCTTCTTCCAACCCCACATGCGCCACAGTCGTGTACACAGCCGAGTTTTCCCGGTAATCAAGAGCTTTCCCATCCGCACGCTTAAGACCTTCAGGAAGATCAATACTATCTCCTTCTTCAAGACGAACTGATGCCTGCTCAAGAGCAAAATCTACCAACTGATCGTGCATGTCTTTCCGATGCTGATCGGAAACAAACCGAAACTTTTTCAGCTGCTGCGCTATCGCAACATCCACATGCGTTTTCTTAAACCACGCCCGCCGCTGGTGCACCTGCGTCAACGCCGCATCCACCACCTGAACCTGATGCTGATCAGCATCAAAAACCACAGCACTATCAGCAGCAGGAGCCTGCGTAAGAACTTTCGCGAACTCCTCTTGGCTTGCAATCGACACGCGATCCGAAAACACCTGCGCCCACTGTTCACGCAACTCATACAACGACTCTGCAGGTCGCTTCGCATCCCGCGTCTCTAGGATCGCTTCCTGCCACAATTCATACACCCGTTGCCGCGACGGAGACTTCCCATGTTTTACCACCCACTGTGCCACCAACCGATCAAAAACTGGACGAGCAAGCCGACGACGAGAGGAAAAAACATCAATCATCTCCTCTGAAACTCCCGCAATTTCCCACACACCAGGCTTACCTAAATCCCGAACCCGCTCTTCAAAAACGAACCCCAATTCAGACTGCAACTTATGCTGCAGCACGGCGTTATACCGACCCGAAATAGCTTGCACATGTTCAAACAATGCCTGTCCATCAAGCGACCGCCATACCCCGTCTTCGCACAGCGCTTTATTCGCAATGAGAACATGATCATGCAAATCAGGATCCCCACCCCGAGTATCAAAATGAGTAAACCGAGAACCAATAAAACCCCGCGTCGAAACCTGCTCAACACCCCCTTTTCCCCGCCGCGACAACGCACACTTTTCCTCTGCCCATGCCACAGCTTCGGCTACCGCTTCATGATGTAATGCAGCAATACGATCAGCTAAATCCTCATCCGCCAACGCCCACACAACAGATACCGACTTCACTGGAGAAAACGTCAAATCAAAACTCGACACCGCCTGCCTAACTTTCTTCTGCTGAGCCGTTACCCACGCAACCACTTCACGCCCATCCTCAGGAACACGCCCCCTCTCCTTTTTAAAAAACGGCGTCGCAATCTCCACAACAAAATCAGACCGTTCCTGCTCCGTCGGACGCCTACCCACCACCAACCGAAATCTCTTTTCTTCCTCTCGCAATGCCGCCAATACAGCAACATCATTGACATACACAGGAAAAGAACGACCTAACTTACACTCCCCCAACTGCACACCTTGTGCAGTCAAAATATCCGTATCAGGATGCAACCCCTCCCCAAACAAAGCAGACATTTGCTCCTCTACAACAGCTGCCCCCTCAACCACACTCTCTGAGCACAATCCCGCCAAACCAGAACCAATCCACCGACCCGCAGGTGTACCCTTCGCGTGATAATACGCGCTCAAATTCCGCCCTTTTTGATGAGCATCATTCGTCGCAACAGACCGCAGCAAATACTGATACCCATTACCAGCATGCACTACACGAAAACTCATCATGCCCCAATTCTAACCACCATATCCCACAACCGTAAAACCTATGATTCACATCACTTTCCGCCCAAAACACTAGTAGTGCAAATGGTGTGTTAAAGGTATGGAGATAAATAAGGGTTTATCTCGTGTCTGTTATGTATGATGTCATGAGAGTAAAATATGGGTCAGTAATTGAAGTAAAGAAGGTAAGGATATGGGTCGAAAAGTAGGAAAAGATTCTTCGAGCTTGACCGCCCGGCAGCGTGCTCGTGCCGCTATTCAAGTAGAGCGTGATCGTTTTCATGAAGTTGAGAATTCTCTCGCCGAGTTTTTCTCTCTTCTTGATGCACGTGAGGCGAATGAGATTGCGGCGGGCCGTGTGATTGCGAAGTTAAAGGCTCTAGGTGAGTCTCAAAAATCTATTGTCACAGCTACCGGATTAACGTCGCGTGAAGTTACTCGACTGGCAGCAAAATATGAGGACAGTACATTGATTTCCGATGGAGAAAAAGTATCTGACTAATGCATGACCATCCGACTTTACCGGGATTCGAATTCAGTGATAGTTATGATCCTTCCATTATTGTTATCCCGCATCACACGCGAGTAAATTTCTGGAAAAGGTTGTAAAAACATCAGGGTGTTGGTTTTTCACTGGCGCAATTTCATCGCCTGATGGGTACGGCCGGATTACTTTTAAGTTTAATGGAATCACTCGAACGTTAAGTGCTCATCGTTTCGCGATTCTTGCCGCTGGCCGTCATATCCTTCCGCATGAGATCATCGAGCATCGATGCAATGAGCCTTTATGCGTTCGCATCGATGATGAGCACGTTCGCATTTCCACTCAATCAGCTAATCTCCGATACGCCATATCATGCGGTCGCTATCAAGGTCGTCGTTGCGTAGTCAATAGCCATCGTCGGACTGAACGCTCTCGTGCGATACGAGAGCACGTACGTGCTGGTTTTAACGCCGATGAATATCGCACGATAATTACCTCTTTTGAATCATCACAATCACACATCCCCCACCCCACACTGTGGTAAAAGCAAAACCCAATCAGATCACACTCTCCTATTCTGACCGTTACCACAACGCATCTGTGTTCACATTTTTAAAAAGCAAGGAATCAGCGTAGCTGGTTCCGCGGTAGCCAACGAGCGAAGCGAGGCGGAGTGAAAACACATATACCACCTCACGTCCCGTCAGGTGTTTCTACGCCCCTAAATCACCCCACTGATGATCTGCCTAGAAAACTGAACAGCCCCCGTCTGCCGTAGCCAAGTCAGGGGGCCGATACATACGCCGACTGGGAATACCAAGTTCCCAGAAGACGCATGTTCCGTGTGGATCAGTATAGCTCTGGACGCTCTGAGAGAACGTTTTAGCCGTTTATTGTTTTAACGTTTGGATGTTTTCTTTCGTTTTTCCAGGTAGTCGGTGGCGAGTTGTTCAATGAGGTGAGAAAGGTTGGTGCCGTCTTCTATTGTGGCGATTTTTAGTTGCTGCCAAATATCAGCATTGAGGTATATCGTTGTTCGTCTGGTGCGTTTATTTTCCTCTACTTGTAGTGTGTCCTTTACCGTGGTACTGGATGTTTTCACTTTTGGTTTGCGAATAGTGTCAGCTAGTCGGTTGTTTTTTTGAGTCATAGATGGTTTCACTCCTCGATCTCTAAGATTTCTGCGCAGATGTCGTCAAAGGTATATAGCTGGTGCGGGTTCGTTCCGAAGGCTGTTTTTATATCTTCCCTTTCTGGGATGGTGTTGTAGAACGTTGCGACGCCTTGATCTTCGAATAAGTTTCGGGTTTCGCGGTATAACCGTCGACGCTCGTGAACCCCTACCAACAGCACCCCTACCATTCGATGCTCGATTGCCTCAAGTGTTGGCCACACTCTATCCAGATCCATGGGGGATGGATGTGTGGGAACTATGACCAGATCCGCAGTATCAATAGCAGCTTGAATTTCAGCAGCGCTACCCGGTGGAGTGTCGATAATGTGCCATCCTGCAGAATCGGGAGGGAGATTGCGTAAAAACTGTGCATCAGCTCGTTTCACTTCAAAGCCAAGCGGATCGTCTCTCGCAATTGCAACTTCCGCCCATCGCGATGCCGATGCTTGGGGATCCGCATCGTACACAACAACCGGTATTCCTCGTTTCTCCGCAGCGGCCGCAAGCATGATAGACGCCGTAGTCTTCCCCACCCCACCTTTTGTATGAACGAAAGCAATCCGCATCCCACACCCTTCCTACAGTGCCGCAACATCTTAACGTTTTAGGTTTATAACGTTAAGATGTTTTATATTTAAAGCATTATAGCATTATATGGTTTTACCGTTATAACGTTATAATGTTTTGCTTTGTTTACGCTGGTAAAACCCATAAAACATAGGTGAGGGGGAACATGGAAAGGGCTTATTAAAAACAACAGGAACAAGTATCAGGTGCGGTAATGTGTTATGCATGCCTGTACGTCACCCTGTGCTATGTGAAATATACAAAAAGCTAGCCAGCCACCATACAGCGGTCTTCTTGGATGAAAGTTATCGTGAGCCTGCGAAACAATCAGATAAAGATGGCTACTACATTATTGCTGGTTCGGTGCTTACAAAAGACACTCTAGAGGGCACGCGTATCCGGCTTCAGGAAATCGTTGGACACAATCATTTTCATACTACCGAGGCTTTGCAAACCACTGACGGGACACACACCGTTCACGCCCTGCTTGATCAATGCCACCAATGGGAAGATAAGCACCTTTTAGTAGTCAAAACCCGACTTGGGCCAGGAGATGATACAGAGCATGCGCGCCAACAATGCCTCACAGCACTAATCAGGGAACTTGATACCAACACCCGCGCTATCATCTTCGAAAAACGACAGCATAACAAAGACAACAATGCCGACCAAGCACTCATAAAAAAGCTACGCAACCAAAAATTACTTCCCCAGTCAGTGCGAACTGTGTGGGTGTCGCCGTCAGATGAAAAACTCCTATGGCTTCCCGACCTTGTTGCAATGGCCTATCGACGTACCATCACCCACACCGACGACACCAGACTATTATTCCCCCGCTACCTCCAGCAATCTGCCACTATCATCCCCATCCCCAACACGCTTACGCAAGGTATCCCTGAAACATCCTTTAGCCTCCTTGAACACCCCACAGACTCAATCACCACAGCACTCGATCACGCCACACCATATAATAATGAGCCCGAAACTGCCCGCCACTGGGAACTATCCCCCACCACTAATGATGAACCCCTAGAAAACTGAACAGCCCCCGTCGGCCGCAGCACTCAGGGGGCCGAGACATGCTACGGCCGGGAATACCAGGTCCCCGGAAGACACATGCTCCGTGAACACGATATTACCGCCAGCCGCCCCATAACGCAATCCATTACGATCTTTGCGCCATGACCTGGTTATTTAGTCGGGGGTGTAGGGCATTTTGCCCTCCGCTTGTGCTTGATATTGCGCTGCTTGCCGTAGTAGTTCTTCTTCTGGGGTATTGGTTATCCGGTTCATGAGTGATTGTTGCGGAGTGCCATCACGCCATTGGTGTGGAACTAGTTCTTTGTAGTGGCTAAAAAATTCGCTATTCCATGTGTGGGTTTGGATATATTTCCATGAGCTTCCCTCCCATAGCATTCCTTCGCCTTGTGGCATCTGGGCAATTGCTTCAACTGGAACGATCTTGGTGCGCTCGGTTCGATAGTTGAAGCCGGTATGGTTTTGTCGGTGACGGTCTCCCCATAGCCGATCTTCTTCAACGACACCAGCATTAGTGCCAACCATTTGTCGATCAAATTCTCCGGCAATTTGACTAAAAGTATTAAGTGTTTGTTCATCTCGGATTCCGGGAAGCAAAATAGTTGAGGGGAACAAGCCGAGAAAATTAACATTCGTCCATACACTGCGCGCTTGGGATAGGTCTTGCAACCCTACAGTCAGCGCTATTCCATGTCCACCAAACTGCGATGCCCAAGAATCAAGTGGTGGATGTGCCACCTCACCTGCATCATCAATAACTATGTTCAACCATTCATCTACTTGATTTTCGTTAAAGGCACGTTTATGTTCTCTGGTGATAGCAGACAGCAACGCGATAATGAGACCCGCGCTTGCTTTTTGTTCTTCCGAAGACGCAGCAATATACAAGGTGTCAGAAGTGTGAATGAACTTCTCTGGAAAAAATTCCTCACTATCGCCAGTTAATGCAGCAGTCGACGAATACACTGCAGTCATTCGCCTTAAGGTCGCCGCTATTGAGGCTAGCTCCATCTCCGGCGTGCTTTTAATTGATCGTAGCATTGAAGTGGCTAAATCTGTGTCGAGATCAGTTCCTTCTGATCGACCACGTTTGAGTGCTTCTTCCACTCGATCGAAAGCAGCAATTCCTTCACGGCACCAAGCCGCAAACTCAATCAAGGTAGCGTTTCTACCGGCAAAAAGAAGAACCGTTAACCAGTCCGTTGCAGCATCAACCCAATGTCGATTTTGGGTATCTGCAAGATATGGACTCGACCATTCTGACGCCATAACGCGAGCAGAATCCCAACCAATAATCCCTGTAAGCGGAGACCAATGCAATCGGGTAGCTGCTTCCGGAATGCCGCCGCCTAAATCCAAAGCCCAAATTCGACCACGTTTCTTTCGAACACCGATCGTGCTATACAAAGCATCCCATTTCACCGATGCACACACTACGGGACCAGTAGCAATGGCAACTGTGGGATTTAGAATTGTTGAAGATTTACCACTACCAGAAGGACCTAGCACCAAAGTTGCTTTATGTGGGTCAGTTATCTGAATAAGATTTTCGAAGGATCCTGCAAACGTTCCAGCCAGCTGTCGGTGTTCCGCCAACGCATCTGCGGTAACTGCTGAAGCATCTTTGCCAGCAGCCTTTTTTATTTGTCCCACAATAACGAAAAGTACCGATGCAGCAGCGAAGCCTAGAAATCCGGTACCACAAATCACCGACCCTAGGAATGCTGTAGGTAAACGTCCTTCATCTTTCCCAACCATGAAAAATAAAAACCAAACGATAGCGACTACCCAAGCGATGAATGTGAAAAACCCTGATGAAAAGAAGAAATATGATCCCCAGAACAAAGCTGCGAAGAAAAGAGAAGTTGGCAGCCACGGCATTCCGTTTTTTATATCTAGTTCTTGGTGGGTTGGTAGAAGATTAGACATTCGTTGATTCACCTTCCATGGCTACGAATTTATAAATACGAATGTGGAGCTTTTCTAATGCTATCTTTTTGTAGTTGCCCATGGGGACATTTATAACGAATCATGCCGAGAAGTGATCTCAAAAAACACAAAGCTTTTCAAACTAGGTCATGTTGCAAAAGTTGTAGTGGGTTGTTCCGGGAGTCACGTCCGCATCGAAAGGGGCCGTCACTTTAATTAAGTGACATAAAACAAAATAAGGCGCCATAACGTTATAGCGCTAAAACTGCATAACGTTATAAGTGTAAAGCGTTGTAACGTTTAGTAATTGAAACGCTAATATGTTGTAACGTGACAGCATATTAACGCTAAACGGTTTTAGCGTTATATGGGTGCTGGCGTTTCTTTAAGTGCGCGATAGATGGTGGTTCGGTGCACATCGAGACGAGTGGCGATTTCTTTTTGAGTGAGACCTTCTTGTTGCCACTGGTGAATGTGGGTGAGTTGTTCTTTAGTTAGGGCCTTTTTTCTTCCTTTGTAAACTCCGCGTGCTTTTGCGTGCGCGATACCTTCGGCTTGGCGTTCGCGTATGATTGCACGTTCAAATTCTGCGAAGGCTCCAAGGATGCTGAACATGAGTGTTTGCCGGGGGTCGTGTGCGTGTGCACTGAATGTAATGTGTTCTTTGAGGAAGGTGATGGTGGCGTCTTTTTCGAGTATGCGGTCAACTATCGCGCGAAGATCAACGATGGATCGGGCGAGCCGGTCGATACTCGCGACGACGACCGTGTCTCCTGCTCGTAGGTAGTCTATGCAGGCGTTTAACTGTTGGCGTGGGGCGTGGCCACCGGCCGATACGGATTCAAAAAATTCTTTGTCGACTGGTCCGATTAATTCTCGTTGACGTGCAGGGTTTTGATCGGTACTA
>NZ_CP011542.1:3300000-3391554 GCF_001020985.1 Corynebacterium mustelae | reverse complement strand
TGTTGGTAAATCCTTGTTTCTACTTAAATTTCTAAAACTCTAAAACGTCAATTGCTAAGTCACAGCCACATTGCAGGTTAACTAGCAGCTTGGCCACAACACCAATCGATCAGCAATCTGGTATCTGAAGTACCCATCACGCTGGCACACGCAATGGGGGTGTAGCGGCACAGATAAGATGCGGTTTTTCTTCAACGGGTTAGCAGCTACCTTATGTGTGTTTTGCGCCTTTCTATAGTCTTAACCATAAAGACTGATTACCGTTACCTTTCTGTAAAGAAACTCACCGCTTCATCCACATGTTAAAGCCGCTTGTTAGTCAATTGACCACGGCTTCCACAGAGTTATCCACAGCTGTGAATAACTCTTTAAATTACGCGTTTCACCAACTTATCCACAACCTGCAACAGTGATTGTGGATAACTGGTGATCGGAATTTATGTGATTTTACCTGCAATAACACCGCTAAACATCAAGATTAACAAGCGATATTGCAAAGTTATCCACAGGTATGGTTTCGCACAGCCTGTGAATGAGAATGTCAGAATCTATTGTTACTCGCTTGTTTGGAGGAATGTCTACATATGCATCGAATGCTATGGATGTAATTAGGCTTCACAGTAGCGATGAAATAACGGATAGATAACATCACCCAAGGCAGGGGCAAAATTTTTAGCCTGACCGGCAAGTGAATTACAAAAATGTCATTATTGGGGTGGTGCGGGGGTGCAAGCGTGTCGATTTGGTTTGCGCTGGTTAGTTCACGTAGTCTGTACAGGTCTGTCACATCAGTATCTTCCTACTGAATGTGCATTTTTAAGGAGAGAACTATCACCGGATCTTCCGCTGACTGTTTTGTGCTTTCTTATTGTTCCAGCATTATGCCGGTGTGTTAAAGAATGTGCTCCTTAACTATCATCATCCAACTTTGGGTGTTCTTTTTATCCCAGCTATTCAAGCTGAGCTAAAAGGCCCACCTGTTATCACCTACATTAGGAGTGTTTACCGTGACCAAGGGTAAGCGGACGTTCCAGCCGAACAACCGTCGTCGCGCGAAAAAGCACGGCTTCCGTATCCGTATGCGCACTCGTGCTGGCCGCGCAATTGTGGCTGCACGTCGTCGTAAGGGTCGTGCAAAGCTCACCGCTTAAGCGCACATACAACGCAAAGTAATAACAACGGTGCTCCCGCAACAGCACAAAATCACCAACTCCGAAGAGTTTCGTCAAACAATTCGGAAGGGTAAACGTGCAGGTGGGGGCACCGTTGTTGTGCATTTAAAGCACGAAAAATCTCCAAAGCCATCTGATGCTCAGACTAAAACTTTGACCGCTGTATCAAGTATCAAAGATCTGACCACTTCCCCACCACGATTTGGCCTCATTGTTTCCAAAGCCGTCGGAAATGCAGTTGTGCGACATGCGGTGAGTAGGAAACTTCGCCCAATCATGTTGGATCTGGTGTCTGAATTGGCCCCGGGAGACCGACTAATCATTCGAGCTCTACCACCAGCGGCCACCGCCACCTCGAAGGAGCTGACTGCTGATGTGCAAAAAGCACTTGGAAAAATCAAACGGCGCGGCTGAGACGTCGAAAAGCAAACATTCGCGTATCGCCCGGGCGTTTCGGTACCTAGTTCTTGGCTATCAACGATATCTCTCCCCGTTAAAATCCGGACCTAGTTGTCGGTTCGAACCCAGCTGTAGCGCTTACGCCTTAGGCGTTATCGAAGAATACGGCGCATTTTGGGGACTAATTAAAACCCTAGCCCGATTGGCGAAATGCGGACCGTGGCACCCTGGTGGCTATGATCCGGTTATCCCGAAATCGCGCAGCGATACCCAGTGGAAGAACTAAGAATATTCCACGGTTGAAAACTTATAAATAGTTGTTCTGACCAAAGCTAAGTACACTTTAGTTCCATAGCTTTAGCTTCACACCTTAGAAACATAAAATACTTGAGGAGTTTTGACTCACAGTGCTCAACTTCATTTACTGGCCAATCTCGGCCATCTTGTGGTTCTGGCACAAGGTTGTAAGCCTTGTCCTCAACCCGGATTCCGGCCTGTCCTGGGTACTAGCCATCGTCCTACTCACCGTCACCATCCGTGTGCTACTGGTGCGGCCGACAATTAAGCAAATGCGGTCCATGCGCAAAATGCAAGAACTGCAGCCGCGCATGCAGGAGATTAGAAACAAGTACAAAAACGACCAGCAAAAAATGCTGGAAGAATCCCGAAAACTACAAAAAGAAATGGGTGTTAACCCCATAGCTGGATGTTTGCCCATTTTGGTGCAAATGCCAGTATTTTTGGGTCTGTTCCATGTGCTTCGCTCCTTCAACCGCACCGGTACCGGTGCTGGCCAATTAGGTTTGAGTATCGAGCAAAACCGAATGACCCCCAACTACATCTTCTCTGCAGAAGATGTACAGTCCTTCCTGGACGCCCGAGTCTTCGGCATTCCACTTTCGGCATATATCTGGATGCCGGAAGATATGTATCAAGCCTTCCAACCAGTCGATTTCGACTGGTTGGACATCACCTGGGTGGCCGCACCGCTTATTATCATCATCGTCGTGGCTATCCATATGAACGCTCGACTCAGCATCGAACGTCAAAAAGCCCGGATTGCCTCCGGCAAGCAAAAGCCCGCCGGAAATGACCAAATGCAGATGCAGATGGACATGATGAACAAGATGATGTTGTGGTTCCTACCGCTGACCATCTTGGCCACCGGTGTTTTGTGGCACATTGGTTTGTTGTTCTACATGGTGTCCAATAACGTGTGGACTTTCTTCCAGCAGCGCTACGTCTTTGCCAAGATGGATGCGGAAGAAGAAGCTGAACTACAAGTAAAGCGCGATGCGAAACGAGCCACCGCGCCGAAACCTGGCCAACGGCCAGCTGGTAGCAAAAAGCGTAAGAAGCGCTGATTAGCTTTTCGACGTCTCGACCGCCGTCAGCATTGTGTCAATGTTTGATGGCGGTTTTCGCGTGTGAATTGCATGGGGTGAGGTGATTTGCCGTGTACAGTTTTTAGTGAGCAAATGGTGGCAGAAAACCTTATAGAGCCAAAACATGATCTTTCTGGTTGTACCCCACCAATTGACGTGATAACCGCAATGCAATGCAGAAAACGCATCTGGAAAGAAAAGGAATAGTGCGTGGTAGAGCAAGAACATCCCACCCCAACCGAAACCACCGCACCCAGTGACTTTCCCGCACCTGCTATTGCTGCAGAAATCTTTAAGGAAAACATCACTAACGCGATTCGCTACCATCACCTGCTTGCGACTGATGGATTAGAACGTGGGTTTATGGGCCCACGGGAACTACCCCGATTATGGGAACGGCACATCCTCAATTGTGCAGTTATCGGCGAGGCTATTAACCCCGGAGTCACCGTTGCCGACATCGGTTCTGGTGCAGGCTTACCCGGCATTCCTTTGGCACTGGCCCGACCGGATCTTACAGTTTTTCTGATTGAACCATTGCTGAAACGTTCCACGTTTTTATCCGAGGTGGTTGCATCCTTGGATTTGCCGAATGTGACAGTACTACGGGGTCGTGCTGAGGATAAAGACATTAAAAAACAGGTCGGCACCGTCGATGTGGTTACCTCCAGGGCGGTTGCACCGCTGGGTAAATTATGCGGTTGGTCGCTACCCTTGGTTGCCAAAGGTGGAAAAATGCTGGCCATGAAGGGTTCTTCCGTTCATGAAGAATTAGCTCGTGATGGTGCGCAGATTAAAAAAGCTGGTGGCGGTAAGGCGAAAATTTTTGTCGTCGGCGCACAATTATCGGAACCTACTACAGTGATCGAAATACCGAAGATTCGATAGAACATATGTGGTGTGGAATAGCCGGGAAATAGGCACTAATCTGGAAACGACAAAACCCCAATAAAACACGAAAAGATAGTTAGGTAGTCATGGAAGAAACGAACTGGGACGACACTCCTATCGCTGCAGCTGCGCGGCGTGCAGCTCAGGTGTTGACACCTAATACTCTCCAACTTCCACGGCCGCCAAAACCACGTCATTTGGTGGTGGCTAACCAAAAAGGTGGGGTTGGCAAAACCACATCTTCGGTGAACCTTGCGGCCGGTTTAGCGGTGGGGGGTTTAAAGGTGTTGGTAGTTGACCTTGATCCGCAGGGTAACGCGTCAACCGCATTGGGGGTTGACCACCGGGCAGGTACATTATCAAGCTACGAATTGCTTATCGGTGAATGCACCGCCGAACAGGCGATGCAACAATCCACTACCAGTGAAAACCTTTACTGTATCCCTGCCACCATTGATTTAGCGGGTGCCGAAATCGAACTAGTCTCAATGGTGCGGCGGGAGTATCGGCTCTCAGATGCTTTGCATTCCACATTCATCGAAGAAGCCGGTTTCGACTATGTTTTTATTGATTGTCCTCCCTCATTGGGATTACTCACCATTAACGCCATGAATGCCGTCAATGAGGTATTAATCCCAATCCAGTGCGAATACTACGCCCTGGAAGGTGTCGGGCAGTTACTTAATAACATCACGATGATCCGGCAGCATCTCAACCCAGATCTGCATATATCAGCGATTTTGCTAACTATGTTTGATGCTCGCACGAAACTTGCCGAGCAAGTATCGGACGAGGTGCGTGATCACTTCGGCGAGGTTGTCATGCGTACGAGAATTCCTCGTTCAGTGAAGGTCTCCGAGGCACCCGGTTTCGGCCAAACCGTTTTAACCTACGATCCGGGCTCAAGGGGTGCGATGGCGTATCTGGATGCTGCCCGCGAATTGGCTCAACGCGGTGACTACCCACCAACGCAGGACTCCGGCGCAATCGGGATGTCCCCGGAAAGCGGCGCGTCACCCGACGACTCTCCGGATGCCACCACTGACGATTTCCATGACTTTGATTCTCTTGCCACCAATGAGGAGGACTAACCGATGACCTCACAAGACCAGCGTAAAGGCGGGTTGGGCCGCGGACTTGCGGCGTTGATTACTGGTCAACCAGATTCCCGTCTGGGTCATGGTGCAGCCGATATTGTTATCGGCGGGGCAAGTGCGCCTGCTAGTGCCCAAACTACGTCAGGAAAATCCGGGTCCGCACAAAAGAAAAAGCCTGCCCAACGTGATGCAAACGGTGCTCGGATTAACCCGATTGTTGCTGAGGCCGCCGAACGGAATGCGGGACGGAAGAATGCGCCTGCTGCGCCGGAAACCGCAGCCGAGTATGGAGCGACGTATCAAGAAATTCCGATCGGGTTGCTGTTTCCCAATGAGAAGAACCCCAGGAAGGTTTTTGATGATGAAGACCTCTCGGAATTGGTGCATTCCATTAAAGAGTTTGGATTATTGCAGCCAATTATCGTGCGGGATTCCGGGGATGGCCGCTACGAAATCATCATGGGTGAACGTCGTTGGCGTGCCGCTTCCAAAGCGAAACTAAAAACCATTCCAGCTATTGTTCGCGACACCCCAGATAATTCCATGTTGCGGGACGCATTACTGGAAAACATCCACCGGGTGCAATTAAACCCATTGGAAGAGGCGGCAGCTTACGAGCAGTTGCTCAAAGAATTTGAGGTTACCCAAAACGAGCTTGCTGATCGGATCGGGCGTTCTCGGCCGGTAATCACCAATATGCTTCGACTATTGCAGCTGCCAGTGGCTGTGCAACGTAAGGTTGCTGCCGGGGTTCTATCGGCTGGTCATGCTCGCGCCCTGTTGGGGCTCAAAGCTGGCAAACAAACGCAAGAAAAACTCGCTGAACGGGTTGTGGCGGAAGGTTTGTCAGTGCGTGCTACGGAAGAAGCTGTGACACTGCTGAACCGAGGGGATAAGAAAATTCCAGCCCCGAAGCGGGAAAAAGCACCGACTCCAGAGTTTTTGACCCATGCTGCCGAATCGCTTGCTGATGATCTTGACACCAAAGTATCGGTGTCGATGGGTAAGCGCAAAGGCAAAATTGTTGTTGAGTTTGGTGGTCGGGAGGACTTTGAACGCATCATGGCCCTGTTAAGCCATAAGGGATGACTCATCATGGACGCCCGGCTGCAACGCTTGACTACCGAAGCGATTCCGCTGGTGCATTATAACTGCGCACGCAGTGTTTTCTGGGAGTTGTGCCCCAGCGTGCAGGGCACTCCCCGTTTGGATGCTGCTTTTGAAAAGGAGGTGTGGTTGGCCACCGGGTTATTGGAGGGGGATTCTGGTGGTTTCAATCTGATTCACCCGCGTCCAACAGTTGCGCCAATTAGGGCAATCGCAACGATCCTTTATTGTAATCCCGCTGTTGCGCCAGGGGTGGTGCAACTACCCAGTGCGCCAGTGTCACCAGATGCGCGACTGATAACCTCGTTGCACATTGATCCGGTGATTGCTGATACTGGATTAGAAACGGTGATGGTTGATGCTGTGGTGATGGAATTGGTCGCAGCAGAAGTACCCGCTGTTGAGGTTTTTGGACTCCGTAGTGAAGCAGCGTCGAGAGCCGCTTCGCTTACCGATGAATCGGTGGCGCGAATAGTCGAATGTGCGGGTTCTGTGGGGCTTATTGATGTCCATTTCTGGGAATCCGCTGGTTTTATGGTGGTCCAGGATCATCCAGTGTTACCTAGGCTGAGAATGGAATTGCCGCCAGTGCGCGAATTACTCACGGAGCTGGCGGCGGAAGAACTACTTAACCGGATTTATGCTTAAACATCAAGCATTTCTTGTTCCAGTAACTGACTGAACTTGTAAGTTCCAGTAGGTTGATCGTCACGATCCATTAAATATAGTCGTTTAACAGCGACGACAATCGCTTCGGCAATGGCGTCACGTTTTGCCGGATTAGTAAGAATCCGGACATCGCCTGGGTTAGTAAGATAACCAGTAACAACCTCCACACAAGGCATCTGTGTCATTCGTAACAAATCCCATGTGCGAGCATGATTTCCGCAGTTGACCAGCTTGGTGCGAGCGGCGATTTCCCGCTGAATAAAACCAGAGAGCAATTCTCCGGTCATAGAGGAATTACCCATTTCGGATCCGAAATAAAATGTCGCGCAGCCAGAGGCTTTGTCGTTGCGATAGCGATCAGCTTGCAGGCAGATCATCAAATCGGCGTTGAAAGCGTTGGCTATGTCCGCTCGCTGCCGAAGCGATGGGTTGTCTTGACGGGGACGTGACACGATGGTTTCCATGCCGGCTGCAATCATGCGGCCTTCAACCCGGCAGGCCAGGTCCCACATTAATTCTTCTTCAGTGATGTCACCATAGATGCCACTAACGGTTAGCCCCTTATCAGCCCCACCAAGTGATGGGTCAATAACTACCCGTTTTCCGGTTAATCTAGGGCCAGCGGCGCGCATGCGTTCGCGTTCATGGAGGTTTTGTGGTGAACCGCCGGTAATTCTGCGACCGAGTCGTCCAAGGGCGCGGATAGTATTGGGGCCGCAAATCCCATCCATATTCAGCCCGTAATTCATTTGGTACTTCAACAAACCCTGGTGGGTGCAGGGTCCGAAATGACCATCGATCCGGTCAGCATAGAAGCCGAGTTCCTGCAGTTGTTTTTGCAGTTGGACGACATCGTCGCCGATCATCTCATTATTGGGTTGATAGCTTAAAACCCGGGCACCTAGCCTATAGGACGCTTCCCTTAGAACCCGAAGTGTGGTTTCGTCGATTTCGCCGGAGGCGATGATGCCTCGGGATTGTTGGAAGCCACGTAGTGCAGCTTCCAATTCCGCGTCAAAGATCGTGTCTGAGTCTTTGAAAACCTGATCAGTTTTAACATCTTGACTAAAATTTGGGATTAACCCAAGACGCGCTAATGCAGCACGCACTTCGGCGACCCGGGGGCTATGGTCGCCGACTTTCAACACCTCAGACACGGTACTCCAATCCATTGCAATTCAATCTAGTTCTAATGTAGTAAATCGATTGTTGCTTTGGATCAGAATACCAGTCACAAATGATTCTCGAATTTTGCCACGATCGCTTGCTTGTTGCGACCAGGCAAGAACTGGTCCACTAGCTCGCCATTCTTATACACAATAAGGGTAGGAATGGACATGACTTGGAACATGGCAGCTAAGTTTCGTTCCTGATCGACATTGACTTTGCCAACCACAAGTTTGTCGGAATACTCAGCTGCGATTTCCTCGATGACGGGATTAAGTTTCTTGCAGGGACCACACCACTCAGCCCAAAAGTCCACGAGGACTGGTTTATCGGATTCGACTACTTCGGTACGGAAGTTTTGTTCGGTGATGGTAACAATGGACATGACTGTATCCTTTTCTTTCTGTGGTTTTAGTTAAGCGGACTGCAAACTGTACACAACAGCTTATAGCTCAGCTAGGTAGTTTTGGGCATCGATAGCGCCACGACAACCAGAACCTGCTGCGGTGATCGCTTGGCGATAATGGTTATCTACCAGGTCACCGATGGCAAATACACCGGGAATATTGGTCCGGGTAGATGGGTGTTCCACAACAACATAGCCTGCGTCGTCGGTGGTTACGACATCGCTAAAAAGCTGTGAACGAGGATCGTGCCCGATAGCGACGAAAAGCGCGGTCGCATCTAAGGTTGAGGTTTCCCCGGTGACGGTGTCGGTGAGTTCCAGGCCGGAAACAGCGTTGTCCCCCAGCACCTTCGCAACGGTCTTGTTCGTGAGGAAATTGATTTTCTCGTTGTTTCGTGCCCGCTCCAACATGATCGGAGAAGCTCGGAATTCTTCGCGACGATGCACAATGGTGACGGTGGTTGCGAACTTGGTGAGGAAGATTGCTTCCTCCATGGCTGAATCTCCACCGCCGATAACGGCGATGTGGTGGTCTTTAAAGAAGAACCCGTCACAGGTAGCGCATGCGGATACACCTCGACCAAGTAACTCTTGTTCTCCTGGAACATTCAGGTAGCGAGGGGCGGAACCAGTGGCAAGAATCACGCTACGTGCATGGTGTTCACCCGAATCGGACCACACTTTTTTGATGTCTCCGGTGAGATCAACCTTGGTTACTTCTTCCATTCTGAGATCAGCACCAAATTTTTCCGCTTGGTTGCGCATGTGATCCATGAGCTCAGGACCTTGAATGCCTTCGGGGAATCCAGGGAAATTCTCCACCTCTGTGGTGGTCATTAGCGATCCACCTGATTCGTAGCCTTCGAAAACAACCGGCTTAAGTTCGGCCCGTGCAGCATAGAGTGCCGCTGTGTAACCAGCTGGGCCGGATCCGATAATGATCAGATCATGTACCGAGGTTTCTGCTTCGGTCATGTAGTCTGCCTTCCAGTAAAAAATTTTGTCAATAATAATTTCTATTGGGATGTATCGTCCTCATCCAATACAACCATGTGGAAGTCCAGTCTATTCCGCCTTGCTTTGTGTCGTTGTGTTTAGCCCGCGATTTCGCCCAACATTTCTCTGATTTGTGCTTTAGCCCGAGCCCGGCGCGATTTGATGGTTCCAGGCTTAACACCTTGTAATTCCGCTGCTTGAGTGAGGTTATATCCTTGGAAGTCCATGAGGATAATGGCGTCGCGATGCTCAGTTGGCAGTGAGTTAACAACTGTGTTTACTGTCATAGTTTCGGCGTGGGTTTTTAGGGGATCGTAGCTGATGCGGGAGTCGCGGGAATACTGCCCTTCGGGATCATCGAGTTCAGCTACTTCTTTTTTGATTACTCGGTGTCGGTAATCGTATGCGGCGTTGCAGACTAGTCGGTATAGCCAGGTTCGTAATTTGGCGTAACCGCTGTATTTATCAAGACTACGGCTAACGGTCAGCAACGTTTCCTGTAGTACGTCTTCGGCGTCATGATCGCAGTCAACGTGGCGGCGTGCCGCCCACCATAGCATGCGGTGGTGCCTGGTGATGATTGCGGTAAAAGCGTTGGTGTCGCCACCTAGGTAGGCGGCGATGAGTTCGTCGTCGGTTGCATCTTGGTACTTTTCGACGGTGGAATGTGGCTGTTTATACAGATTGGCATCGGATAACCGCGTGATTTCTTCGGTGAGTAACTCTGCGGTTGACTCCGTGGTTGATGTGGTGTGTTGTAGTGTGTGTTCCACCATTTCTCCCCCAAGATGTATAAATTAGCCTTCTGGTTAGTTGGGTTAGATACGTACTATTGGAAATAACTTCCTAGTTAATGTTTGACTAATATGTGGTGGTTTTTAAAGGTTTTGGCTGCGCAATATATTTATCGCGATTTTGCTGCGAAAATTAAAGTTAGCAGTTTTGTTATTTTTGTGGGGTGCTACCAGCAGATATTCTAAAAGCCTTCTGTCGTGCCTTTGATTTTTTAGCGTTCGTTCTAACCCCGATAAGGCACACCTATCCACTGCCCCCGTCGTATTTTTACCGACTAATCCCCATGAGAAAACCCCACTAGCAGAACCAAGGGTGACTGGTACTGCCGGTGGGGTAAAGCCTTGTAATTTAATGAGCTACGGGGACCCAACTAACTGGATTTCCGCAATTGTTGTGGGTTCACCATCGGCTCTGGTGTTGATCCACACAACGACCTCGTTCACCGATTCTGGGGTATCCAGTGGGATGTTAGTGCGAGACTGAGTGATGGTAGTGCTGGCAAGTGTGTACTCCTCTACCAGCGTGTCAATACCAGTTCGGGCTGCAGCGGTGGTCAATTCCGTATCAGCTGCACCCAAAATTGTAATTTCGGTCCCGACAGATGCCCCACTAACCACTACGGTATTGAGCATCTGATTTTCGGGTAGCGTGATCAGTAATCCGGATTCTGGTTCCGCATTCCACACTGTTGCCGGGTCACCATCATGACTTAGTGCTGCGGTTTCGTTTGGCACTGGCCAGCCCCATGCGGATTCGGAATCAAGAATCACACCTGGGTGCGTCTGACTTGTCGACGGAATCGAATGCAGCGTTTCCGGTTTAAGCGGCGACTCATCGTTATCTCGGTTGACCCAGGAAGTCAGATAAGCGGTAATCAACGCGGCGACAATCACGAGCAACGTTGCACCAACAATGACGATACCGGTGGCTGTGGTGGAGTAACCTTTGCGGCCAAATCCAGGCGTTTCAACTGGTTTCGGTGCTTCCTCCTCGGTAACGGCGAGTGATTGATCCAGCTTGCTGGTGTGTTCCTGCGGTACGTCCTTGAATAGGTTGTCGTAGGCGCCCGGTAGGTCCGCCAATTCGCAGGTAAGCAACGAATGTATGCTCTCGGGTGCGGTGGGGGCGTCGACAAGCGAACTCAGCGCGGTACGTAGTGACCGTAAATCTTGTTCGGTGGATGCCGAATCCAAAACAGCAGGGAACGCTAAAACTGCAATGCCATCGGTATTGATACGAATACGTGCCCGGTTATCCACGCCAAGAACTCCGTGCGTGGAGGCCGCAACCAACGGTCGCATCGCATGGGCAGCAGCATAGGGATTAACATCTTCGTCTGCCACCGAGGCAAGGGAACTTCCCGGAACCCAATCGGCGATTACTAAACACCCATTACGGTATGAACGTACCTCAATATTTGACGCAATGGCCGGGCTAGAAAGCCGCCCGAGGTTCAAGGTACGCAGAGCAACCCGTTCACTTGCGGCGCGGGCATCCGCCGGGCTTGCTGGTGCCAACGGTGCCAACCCGGAAGTATCCACAAACGTCAACGCCACTTCCCTACCGGTTGCTTTTTCTTTAGCATGCCAGAACCGCGCCCCCGGCACCGAGCCGTGGTCAGCCAATAATCGGAACATGCCGTCGGAAACTTCCGCGCCGGGAACCAGGCGCGGCCCCCGCACAATGCCAGCTGACATCGGCGGCGGTACTGGGGTCGCGTTGAAGGAATCGTCGATATAGGTAGCCGCAGCCCGTAATTGCTGCACACCACCTGCCTCTGGAATTTCGTCGCTTGCTAAAGGTGGGTTGATGTACTTGCCCACCCCAGGGATGCGTTGAACCACCCGGCCCAAAACTGCCAACTCATCCAAGCCGGACCTGGAAAGAACAATGCCAGTAATGATGAGGAAAAACAGGCCAACGATCGCCAATTGCACCAGGTAGCCGATGCTGCCCAGCATGTTCCACACTGGATCCAAAGTGTCCGATAACACCGCAATCAGGCCGTAGGCTGACATTCCCGCGAAGATGGATGCCCCCAATGCCCAGGCGCAGGTGCGCCCCACCTCAACGGTGCTAAGCCGACCGAGTTTGCGGCGTAATAAAAACCCACCGATAACCGCGCCAGCGATGAAACCGAAACCATTAGCCGCCGCCAGCAACACCACAACTCGCTGCGGCGAACTGGCGAAAACTGGTGCCAGCATGGACAGCGCCACTTTTGTTGCGGTGATGCCAGCAATAATAAACGTCGGTGTCCACGCCTCTTCCCGGGCGTAAAACACGCGCAAATGCAGCAGTACGGTGGCATACGGGATTAACGTAAACGCGGAGAAGCTTAACGTCCACCCAAGGATCGTGGCGTCATTGAGGTCAAACTTGCCGTACAGGAACAATCCCTTGGCAATCGCGGTGCCGAAAATGGTGAAGAACACCACGATAGGAATAAGCGCGATAAAGGTCAGTTTGGAACCAACCACCAAATCCCGCACCACCGCGCGATCGTCACCATCGGCGGCATTACGCGACAACCGTGGCATGATCGCCGTCAGAAGAGTAACGCCGATGATGCCGTACGGTACCTGCAGCAATAACCACGCCTGATAATAGGTATTCGGTGCGCCGGCGTCTGCCTCGGAGGCGATACGTGTCGTTACTGTGTAACCCAATTGCGATATGGCCACATACACCACAATGGCTGCCGCCATACCACCAAATTGTTTGAGCCTGGCATCAATCCCCCACAGCGGTTTGAGGGATACCCCAGCCTTTTTAATATACGGAATGAGAATCAAAGCCTGGACAATCACACCAAGGGTGGTGCCGATGCCTAACAGCATGATGTGTGGATCGAAAATACCCGCCGGGTTTTTAGGATCGATTTCACCCGGAACAAACCAGTAGGTGGTCATCACCGCCAGCACAATGATGTTATTGATCACCGGGGCCCACGCGCCGGGTTTGAAGATATCTTTGGTGTTTAACACCGCCATGAGTAGAGCAAAAAGCCCATAGAAAAAGATCTGTGGTAGCAGCCAATAAGCGAAACTCGTCGCCTGAACCACATTTACTTGACCCTCGGATTTCAACATGATTCGGGTCAGCAACGGTGCGGCTATCACCGAGGCTATCGTGATGACTCCCAATAACGTCATCGCTAGCGTAAATAGTCGCCTAATAAAGGCTTCACCCCGATCCGGGTCTTCTTTTTCGGCACGCACTAACACCGGCACCACGAGTGAGGTTAGCACCGCACCCAAGACGATTTCGGTTACTAGGTTGGGTAACTGGTTGGCGATATTGAATGCCGAAGCGATCGCATTGCCCAGTGTCGCGGTGATCAAAACATTGCGCAGGAACCCAGTAATACGGCTTAGCAAGGTGGCTATCGCCATGGAACCGGTTGATTGCAGCACCTTGGAATCAGATGTTTCCGTCGAAGTTTCTGTTGTATCAACCGAATCCGGCGCTTCAGTTGCTACCGCTACCGATCCGTTGTTTTTAGCTTGGTGTGTCCCCCGGTCGCGGTGCGGCGTCGTGGTAGTCGTGCCAGATTCCGCTGCCGCTAACGCGGCGATGGCCGGGGGTGCCTGATTGAGCTTGGAACGGTCGTTGGCAGGTTTGGGTTGTGCCTGGACCTTCCGCGCTGTGGGCACAGGTGCGGGCGGCGTGGGCGGGATTATTCGTCGGCGAAGTCCCGGCTGTTGACCGTTCTCACTCAAGTGCGAACACTCCTTGGGTTGATGTGGGTCCATCAAGCAGCCTCACTGATAACGATCAGTAACGGCCGCATTGATTACTACTTAAATAATTCAGATTATCAGTGATAAAAGCTATCGCAGGAGTTCTTGTAGCATTAGTCACAACTAACCAGCGCGGATGACCTGTTAGCCTGTGTCCAAGCAAGGTATTAGCCAGCACGTTAACCCGGAAATTTGTTCTTTGCTTTTCGACGCTTAAACGCCGCAGACCTACCACAGCCCGTCATACACCAGGTGATCCGGGGTAGCTGCCTAAAAACAAAACCATCCCCAAACCTCAATGCTTTAAGGAGTGGGGATGGTGTGTAATCATACTGGGTTGCTGGACCCACCGAAGGCGTTACAAACCGTATAGTCGGCTACGTGTCAGAAGCGCGCGATCGTGCGCCACATCTACAGCCATGCCGTTACGATCCAACAAATCCAAACACTCGGGAATGATCTCCTTAGTGAAGCTTCGAACCCTATGGCCGAAAAAATTGTAGTAATTGGAAGTGAACTTCATGGAACTACCCACCCCAGACTCTGTGTGACTTCAATTTTTTCAATGACGCCACTTTATATCGCGTACACGTTGGCTCGAAGTCCCATTAACGCTGTAGTGCGAAGATTTTCTGCAATGTATCTACTGATTTCTGGCACACAGTTTCTGGTGCCAATTTAAAAACAGAAGAAGACGTTAGTGAGGTAACAACGATTCGTCCCCGATTGGTCGGCACGACAATAGTACAGTTATTTTCTAAATCTTCATCACCGAAGTCATGGTATTTATGTTGATACCAGTGCTCAGGTAGTGGAATTACTGGATCGGTGACCACTTCCGCATAAGTAGTGACCTGGTCCGGCGTGACAGTGTCAGCTGCGATACTAACGCCAAAGTCACTATTGGAACTATCAATGGACTTTAACGAACAAATGATTAAATGATCCATCGTCACATGAGGCTCCACCGAAAACGTGAAACCAAGCTGCGCGTATTCTTCCTGAGAGATCTCCGTACACGGATTAAAAATTTTGAAGTTCGGATCATTCAAATCAAACGTGCCAGTACCCGCTTCTAAAACCTCCCCTAGCGTTTCCGGTTCAGCGGCAGGTGTTGACACCAAATGCTGCTGAGTCTGTGCCTGGTTTTTGGCGGCGAGATAGTGGCTAATGGGGCCAGCTAACCCGCAGCCAGATAGAAAAAAGACACAGCAGATTACAATCGGAGCCGCGATGCGGCGTGTTAAATGAGAATTCGCTTTTTCGCGCGGAATGGTTTCTGATTTTTTCATGATCATTTTTATCTACCCTCACAAATCCACTGGCCACCAGCGTGAATCCATATAGATAATGTACTATATCAAGCGCGGCGTACCCCCAAGCGATACCCCAGCATCACCAATGAACCTGGAACAGCCAGATGTAATGTACAGCGATGCACCAAAAGTGCTGGTTCTACCAGTGTCGGTGTGGCCGAAGCGATTAGTGTTCTTCTGGGCGCTGGTGCCGGATTCGTCGATAAGCAATGCGGCCAAACAGCGCAGTTACTAAGCCGATAAGCGCGACTACCACCAAACCGGAAGCGCCGATGATGCCGGAACGGGTTTGCACACCAATTGTTACTGGTTCCGAGAACTGCGAATCATCGTTCGCTGCCAACCACAGCGACAAATCGGTACGGTGATCTGCGGAATTGGTGGGTAGGTCGGCGGTCATGTGAACCGTGATGGATCCTTTGGCGGGAATAAACAAGTTTTCTGGCACATTAATATGGGCGCCACGTGGGCCGTTATACCTAATTCGGGCATCTACCGGAAGTGGCAAGCCGTTCTGAGCCACAATGAGAAGCGGCGAGGAATCTGAGATTCGGGTATAGACGTTACCTGGCGGGAGCAATGTCACTGAGGTACGAAGTTCCGTCAACACTTGATAATTGTTATTAAGCAGGCTCTTGGCATCGGCGACATGGGCGTCGTAGGTCGCGATCGCGGCGCGGTCGTTATGGGTAAACGCACGCAGCACGTCGTGGCGCAGCGGCGCAGTAAACCCATAAGGGGTCAACGCAATGGCTGGATCAGTCATCATTAATTGGGTCAGATTATCCACTGATTGTAATTGACGCTGCGCCTGTAGCACCTCCGTATCGGAGATAACCGTGGGGTCGTCGTAAGGCGCACCAAATTCAAGTGCTTCACCGCTAGCGAGCCGTTCGGCGGTCAACCGGTCTAATTCCGTTGTCTCCACACCGGAAGGCGTAACGTATTCCGATAATGTCATTGGGCTTGCAGCCGCGGAGTCAAGCAACTGGCCGATAGTAGATAACCACTGGGTGGCATCAGAAAGCGTGGGCGGCATTTGAACCAACAATGGTTTGTCCGTTGCGGCGAAATTATATTCCCCAACGGTCATGCGGATAGCGGCATCACCAGTGGCGCGCCGGGCAGCGAGGGCATCGATTCGGGAATCGTAGCGGGAGCTGTAGCTGCCGTAGCCAACAGTAATGGGATTAGGGGTCGCTTCGGCTAATGTCGCAGCTAGCGAACCAGGGTAACTAACTGCCCGAACGCCGGGGGCAAGGTAGGCGAAACGTCCTGATTGGGGGGTGTTCCACACCGTATTGTCGGCAACGAGAACCGAAACGGGCTCGCTGATTGCTGGTTCGGACGGTGCAGTACCGCTGGCTCGCTTCGACCAATCGGCGGCGATATCCGGATAGGAGATTTCGCCATCATCGTTAGTGGTGGTGAAGCTAGCGGTGTCCGCCCACCGCAATTGGGGTGCGGTTTGTTCGGTGATATAACCACTGCCTGGAATAACAACATTGCTTAACGGGGTGATATTCAGCACGCGCGCGATAGTGGCGGTGCCTTGCTGAATAGCCTCACGCATGGTCCATTGGTTTCCGGTGGCTGCAACCGCGTTGATGTCAGTGTTCGCCCACGGCAAAGCGACAGTGCAGGATGCCTGTTGGGCAAGCTGTGCTAAACGGTCGAGCCACTCGCGGGCCGCCTCGGCACCATATCCGACAGTTCCGCGTGGTTCCTCGGCTTGGAAATTCCAGGAGTCACGAAGGCGGCGGTTTTGGCTAACGGAACTCGGTCGTTGGTGGGACACCATATAACCATCTGCCATGCGTGCGACGGTATCTACCAATTGTGGGTCTAATGCCAGACATATGGCATTAGATAAGCCTGGTGAGGCAGTTGTTTCGTCGGCGTAATCGTCAAGCAATTCATCTAGCCGCCCGCCTTCGGTTAATTGTTGTGCTAATTGCTCACTGTGCAGTATCAGCGGTGCTTGTTTCGGCGCCTCACCCATCTCGCCACCGACGATGTCCACTTGGGCGGTGAGGGGGAAAACCACACTCATTCGAGTAGGTTGTTGTGCAGATGATGTATCGCCGAGTGGGGTGCTGGTTGCTCCGTTAGATGTGGGATCGGTGGGTTCTGGTGGGGTGTCCCGCCCGACATGAATAAGGAAGCGTTGGGTGCTGAGTAATTCTTGGCTGGCAGCGGATCGCAACCCGAGCGAAATTGGGTAGGTACCGGGGGTTGCAATGGCTAACCCGCCTGGCGTTGTGGCATTGGTAGCCATGGAGATGCTGATTTCGCGGGATTGGCCAGGGGCTATCGTGTCGGATTTATTGATAGGCTCCGCAAAATACGGGAACGCGCTGGAATCTTGAGCCAGAATATTACGTGCAGCGGATAACGACTCAGGGATATTGGCGTGCTGTGCGACAATGCTAAACCCGTGGAGTGGTTCCGGAGAATCATTTATTACTCGGATTGTGATGGGTAGTGTTTCACCAACTGCAATATGAGACTGGAGTCCTACTACTTCAAGGCGAAATTCCGGATGGTTTTCTTCAGTGCGCACGTCGGGATTGACCCATCGCGCAGCGGTTGCCGGATTCGTCGGCGAATTGGGCAGTGCATCGCCTAAGACTTCAGGCGGATGGATTCCGCCGTAAACGGCCATGATGCCGATGACGGTGGCACCCGTGATTGTACTAGTAAGGGTGCGGGGCCACGACATGTGACGGATATAAGTCATCGCGGGGTACCCCTTCCTTCTGCTAGTTCTTTACGCGCTAGATCTGGCAGAAGAGTGTGGGCGATTCGGGCAAGTTTGCGTTCGTCGGCGTAAGCGAAATGCTCTATTAATGCGGAAGCGGGTATCCAAGAGACTTCGGTTACCTCGGGGTCTTCGTCGTTAAGCGCCCCATCGACGTAGCGTAGGAGGTGATGGTGCACGGTTTTATGGATTCTGGTTCCATCGGAAACGAACCAGTAATCAATGACTCCTAATTCGGCGAATACCTCACCGTGGATTCCAGTTTCTTCCCACACTTCTCGCTCGGCAGTGACAGCGATGTCCTCACCGTTTTCCACGTGCCCTTTAGGCATGGACCACAGCAATCGGCCCCGCCGATCCAAGCGGCCAATGAGCGCGACATAAATCCGGCTAAGATCGACGTTCCCGTCTGGTTGCACCGATTCCGCTAAACCAGAGATAACTAAACCGCCCGCAGAGGTTTCGATGCGGGTCTCCATCTGCGTACTTGGGTAGGTACTACGCCGATAGTTTTTTCTGTGGGTGCCAGTACGTTGGGTTTTAGCCGCTGCTTTTCGACGCCCCTTCGTGCGCTTGTTAGTTGCGGTTTGTGCGGGCTCGGATGTGCGGCGTCGGCGGTTTTTTGTGCGATTGGTAGCGGATTGAGCATTATTGGGTTTTTCGCGCTTGCCCCCGGCTACCGCATTTGGGGTGGGTGAAGATGGGTTTGCTGATTGCTCAGACTGACGGGTATTTCGGTTAGGGGCTTTCCGGTTTGTTTTGTGAGAATCGTGGGTGTTTTTGCCGCTGCCCTCGCCACGGCCACGCCGATGGCGGCGTCGGCGGCTAGTGTCGTCCCCGGACCGCTTGGTGTGATGCGGTCTGTTGTTCTCAGTCATCCTAGTGATCGTAACCTTAAAGCTGTATTAGTTGGGGCATTTGCAGCAGGTGTGCCCAAAGTTCCTCTACGAAGTATTCAATGATAGCGCGTGCCGGCGGGTAGAATCATGCCCTGTGACTGAACACATCGAAACTCTTTCCGTCCGTACCCCTAAAGAGGCGTTGGCACAGGCTCAGACTGCGCTGCAGCCGCTCATGCCTGTGGTGGCACCATTGGCCGAGTTGTTTCATAACCAGGGACACAAGCTTTATCTCGTGGGCGGATCGGTGCGGGATGCCTTGCTTGGAAGCTTAGGTCACGATTTAGATTTCACTACCGACGCCAGGCCAGATGTAGTTTTGAAAATTTTGGAGGGCTGCGCAGATGCAGTCTGGGACACTGGCATTGTGTTTGGCACCGTGTCAGCTGAAATGGCAGGCCAACAAATCGAAATTACTACATTCCGCTCCGATGTATATGACGGCGATTCCCGCAACCCACAAGTCCAGTTTGGCGACACCTTGGCGGGGGACCTGATTCGGCGGGATTTCCGAGTTAATGCGATGGCTATTGAAATCCTGCCCGATGGCACCATGGAGTTTTTCGATCCGGTGGCGGGTTTGGCGGATTTGGTAACTGGGACCTTGGACACCCCGGCAGCTCCAGAGCAAAGCTTTAACGATGATCCGTTACGGATGCTACGTGCCACTCGATTCGTATCACAATTGGGTTTTAAAGTTGCAGACCGGGTATATGATGCATTGGTTGAACTAGCACCACATATCCAACGCATCACAGCGGAACGAGTCCAAGCTGAATTGGACAAAACCATCCTGGGTGCAGCGCCGTGGGACGGGATAGATCTCATGGTTGAAACAGGGCTGGCAGACTTTGTTTTCCCCGAGTTGCCTGCTCTCAAACTCACTCAAGACGAACATCAACAGCATAAAGATGTGTATCGGCACTCCCTCACCGTGCTCAAACAGGCTGTCGATCGGGAGGATGAACCTGATCTGATTTTGCGGTGGGCGGCATTGACCCACGATATTGGTAAACCTGACACCCGGGAATTTACTGAGGCCGGGAAAGTGACGTTTCATCACCACGAAGTGGTGGGGGCAAAGTTGGTGCGGAAACGGTTACGCGCACTTAAATACCCAAAGGCAGTGGTGAAAGATGTGAGCCAATTGGTCTACCTGCACATGCGGTTTCATGGTTTCAGCGAAGGCCAATGGACCGATTCTGCTGTGCGACGATACGTTACTGATGCTGGGGAATTGCTTCCGAAACTGCATAAACTGGTGCGCGCTGATTGCACTACTCGCAATAAACGCAAAGCTGAGCGGTTGCAGCGTACCTATGATCATTTAGAAAGCCGCATCGCGGATATTGCGGCGCAAGAGGATCTGGCGCGGGTACGGCCTGACCTAGACGGAAACGAAATTATGCAGATTCTGAACCTTAAACCAGGACCCGAAGTGGGCAAGGCATGGGCGTTCCTTAAAGAATTACGGCTAGAATACGGGCCGTTGGAGCGTGATGTGGCTATACAAAAACTCCTGGAGTGGTGGGCTAATCAGAACGCTAGTTCTAACGACTGAGAGGGAAATCAATGTCTGAAGTATACTCAGATCGTCTGTTTAATGGGATGGAACGTGCTGAGCCTGCACCGGGAATGCTGCTTGTGGCTGCCCCTGGGATGCAGTCAGAAGAATTTGCTCGCTCGGTCATCATGTTGATTGAGCACGATCATACAACTACATTTGGCGTCAATTTGGCTTATCGAACAGATATTGCTGTAGCTAATGTTCTTCCGGAATGGGCTGAATGTGTTTCCAAGCCACAAGCGATGTATCTGGGTGGTCCGCTTGCCCATCAGTCTGCGGTCGGGGTTGCGGTGACCAAGCCGGAGGTTGATCTGGTTAGTCGAGCGCACTTTAATCGGCTAGCTAATCGAATTGCTTTGGTTGATTTAACATCCGATCCAGCTGAGGTAAAACCTGACCTTAGTGGGATGCGAATGTTTATTGGATATTCGGAATGGGCGCCGGGGCAATTGGCTGCGGAAATTGAGCGTGGTGAATGGTTTGTGGCTCCATGCTTGCCTTCGGACGTCATTGCTGCAGGTAACGTTGATATTTGGGGCGACGTGATGCGTCGACAAGCAATGCCACTTCCGTTGTTTGCCACATTCCCGGCAGAACTCGGAGAAAACTAAAAGTGGGGCGTTTCACGTGAAACGCCCCACTTTTAGTTTAATTCTGGAAATTTCGCTAGGGTTTCGGCCCATAACGCATTAAAATCCGTCTCGGAAATTTCAGTGGTCGTAATATCTGGGAAATCTCCATAGTTTCGTGGGTGTGGAACTATATCTTGGGGTGGTGCGGCGAGCCCAGCCACTACCCCACTGGCAGCGCCCCCATGAATCACTCCATGCGGATCTAATTCAATAATGCGCAGCATTCTGCAGCTAGAGCTATCGATTTCTTCTAATTCAGCAATGTGTGTGGTGCTACCCGCTCCGGGGATTGTCATGTCTAATCGGATAAAAATAGTCATGTATCTCAGCTTATAGTCTAACCAGCACTGCGTGCATACCGGCTTGCCAGCCAGGAACACATCATCAATTGCACCTGATGGAAAATCATCAGCGGAACAATAAGGATGCCGATATTTCCGCCGCCAAAAATAACCGCCGCCATCGGTAACCCAGTGGCAAGCGATTTTTTAGAACCGCAGAATTGGATTGCTTTGATATCGGCTTCGGTAAACCCAAGTTTTTGGGCGACCCAGCGGGAAAGCCATAGCATTGCCGCAACTAAGGCTACTGAAAACAGTACCAAGCTGATTATCTCGATCGGGCCCACCTTCTGCCACACTCCGGATACCACGCCTGCCGAGAACGCCGCATATACCACCATCGCGATCGAACCACGATCAACAACTTTGGTTGCGTTTCGCGCTGCAAACTGCGCAAGCCAGGGTCGACATAACTGCCCAAGAATAAACGGCAGCAGTAATTGTATGGCAATATCCATAAACACTTGGGTATCAATCTGAACACCGTCACCGCCCAGAAGTGCGGCGTTCATCGTCAGCATGACTAAGACCGGGGTGAGTACTACCCCAAGCACATTGCTTAACGACGCACTCACGATCGCACCTGCGACGTTGCCTTTAGCGATCGATGTAAAAGCCACCGAAGACTGCACTGTTGATGGCACCAGCGTCAGATATAAAACTCCCAGATAGAGCTCTGGATTTAGGTGCATCCCCAGCGGTCGAAGTGCAATGCCAATCACAGGGAATACTAAAAATGTAAAGGCAACGATAGTAGAGTGCAGGCGCCAATGCTTAACACCATCGAGCGCTTGGGCGGTGGATAAGCGCGCGCCATAGAGAAAAAACAGCACTGCGATCGCAATCTTTGTGGCATAGCCAAACCAGACTGCAAACCATCCGCCGGCTGGCGCTATGATGGCGATGATTACCGCGAGGATAATAAGAACAATCAGGGGATCAAGTTTCGCTAACCAACTCCGCATACCCCTAAGTGTAGAAGTTGCCAGCACGCGGTGTGTAATACGGGTAGCGTTGAAGCATGAGTACAACTAAGCAGTCTCCTCTTTTCACGCCAATAACGCTGCGTGGACTTGATATTCGCAATCGTATTTTTCTTCCACCTATGTGCCAGTATCAAGCGACAGGGTTAGACGGAATGCCAACCGATTGGCATCTCGTGCATTATGGTGCCCGCGCTGCAGGTGGTTTCGGCTTGATCATGGTGGAAGCTGCCGCAATTTCTCCGAACGGTCGAATCTCTAATCAATGTGTTGGGTTGTGGAATGATGAACAAGCTTCGGCATGGCGTCCAATCGTTGATTTTTGTCATGCCCAAGGTGCAGCGATGGGGGTGCAGTTGATCCATGCTGGCCGAAAAGCGGCGACATATCCAGGACTTCCCGGTTTCGAGTCCGGGTCGATCCCGGTTGATGATGGCGGCTGGGTTACTGTGGCACCAAGCGCAGAGCCGTTCCCGGGGCTAGCCCCACCTGAGGAACTTACTGTTAAAGAGATCAAGGGCGTTGTAGCCGACTTTGCGGCCGCGGCGCGGCGAGCTATGACGGTTGGTTTTGATACGGTAGAAATCCACGCGGCACATGGGTACCTATTGCATCAATTCCTCTCCCCTGTTTCCAACCGCCGGACAGATAACTATGGTGGAAGCTTTGAAAATCGGATCCGGTTGCTGATTGAGGTTGTCGACGCAGTCCGGTCTGTTATTTCTGATACGGCACCACTATTCCTACGAATTTCGGCTACGGATTGGTTAGAAGACGCCCCAGGTTTAACCTCATGGACAATTCAAGAAAGCGTTGCGTTGGCAAGAATTCTCCGCGATCGTGGCGTAGATATAGTCGATGTTTCGAGTGGTGGTTTGGTTCCGGCACCGATCGTCTCTGGCCCTGGGTATCAGGTGCCGTTTGCGGAGGCGGTGCGCCAAGGCGCTGACATTCCGGTGGTGGCGGTGGGACAACTCGGCGATCCAGTATTAGCGCAGCGCGTGCTTTTCGACGCTAAAGCTGATGCAGTGGATATTGGCCGTGCCGCATTATTTGACCCGGCGTGGCCCTTGCGGGCAGCCCGGTTACTAGGGTTGGCTGAAGGGGAATGGCCCGTGCCGGAAAGTTATCATCGTGGCATGTGGGGGTGATGAATAGGAATGTTTCACGTGAAACATTCCTATTCTGCCACGTTAAAGGTTTCCCCTTCCAATGTGACTTTTCGAGGCCTGAGTCCGTCTCGACTGGGCCCATCGATTACGGAACCGTCGACGATATCGAAGGTGGAACCGTGTCGGGTGCATCGAACGGCACTGCCGGTCACCTGAGTGATGGGATATCCTTGGTGTGGGCAGATACTGGAGTATGCTTTGTACTCCCCTGCTACGGGTTGGGCGATGATAATGTCACCATCAATAACCGCGCTTCCCACCGGTACGTCAGTGGCAGTGACTGAAATTTTATCCGCTCTGCTACTGCACGCCGCTAACACTGCTCCGGCGAAAGTGGTTGCCGTACCAATAAGAAACATTCGGCGACTGCATGACGTTGCATCGTGATCGGTCATGTTTCTAGTATGGCACCTTTATAGCTGGAGTGGAATTTGATTATTTTCCTAAGATATGAGCCCTACTTTTGCAGGCGGATTAATTTCGTCACTGTGACTTTTTCTAAAAAGAATAATGGGTGATGTTTCACGTGAAACATCACCTTGAAAATATTGTGGAACTTTTAGCGGGTGGCGGCCTTCATTGTGCTGACGAAATTATGAAGCTCCTGAAGCATGGTTCCATGATCGTTGATGACTACTCTTCCAGTAGAGTCAGTAGCGCAGTGTTTTTCAATGATGGCGGTAATGGCGGAGCCGGTAATCGCTCCGGCGGCGCCGGATGTGATGGCATCTGTAACGTGTTGCGGTGTGGAAATACCAAAACCGAGCAACACTGGCGCACCCCCATATTTGCTGATATTAGCTACTACGTCGGATAGTCCGGTAGTAGAGGATTCTCGTTCTGTGCCGGTAACACCATCCCTGGAAATTGCGTAAATGTAGCCTTTGGAATGAGCCGCAACACCAGCCAAAGTCTGTTCCGCCGCCTGGGCAGGTGCTATGAAAATCGGGAAGATGCCAGCCTGTTCGGCTGCCGCGATAAAGGGCCTGCCCTCCCTAACGGGGACATCAGGAATTAAAATGCTATCCGCTCCCGCCGCAGCGAATTCTTGATAGAAGCGGTCGAGCCCTCGGCTGAAAGGGACATTTCCGTAGATCAATAGGCCAATAGGTACATCTGGGAATTCTGAGCGAATGCGTCCGATAAGGTCAATGGCGGATTCTATCGTTGCGCCGTTGGCAAGTGCCCGAATATGGGAACGTTGGATTGTTGGGCCGTCAGCTACTGGGTCGGAAAATGGCACCCCTAGCTCTAAGGCGTCCGCTCCAGCGGCTATCACGGTTCGTACGATTTCCATCGAAACTTCCGGGGTTGGATCGCCCAACATGATAAACGGAACAAATGCGCCCTCCTGATTGGAGGCAAGACGTTCGAACATGCTGTGGTAGCGGTCGGTTATTGAAGAAATCATGGGTCTAATCCTTTAATGCAAGCTCTGGATGCGTGGTAAGTGTGCGACGAATGTGGTCAACATCCTTATCGCCTCGGCCGGATAGAGAAACGAGAATCGTGAGATGTTGACCGTTTGCTTCAGCTTCTTCTGCTCGTCGTAAAGCGTAGGCCAACGCGTGGGAAGATTCTAACGCTGGAATAATTCCCTCATGGCGCGCTAATAGTTGAAATGCTTGCAACGCTTCAGCATCGGTGATCGGCACATACGAAGCACGACCGGTGCTGGCTAAATACGCATGCTCTGGACCAACGCCCGGGTAATCAAGACCTGCTGAGATGGAATAGGATTCTTCCACCTGACCTTCACTATCGCGCATAAGATAGCTGCGTGCGCCGTGAAGAATTCCAATCTGCCCGTTGCAAATGGTTGCGCCGTGATGTCCAGAATCTACACCGTACCCACCTGGCTCGGTGCCGATTAACTCGACCTCGGGTTCGTCGATAAACTCGGCAAACATGCCAATGGCATTAGAACCGCCACCGACGCACGCGACAACAACGTCCGGAAGGCCACCAATGCGCTCCCGCATTTGCAGCTTGGCCTCTTCGGAGATGACCCGGTGGAACTCTTTAACGATTGTGGGAAATGGGTGTGGACCAGCCGCAGTGCCTAGCAGATAATGAGACTCGTGGAATGTAGCCGTCCAATCCCGTAGTGCTTCATTGACCGCATCCTTTAGGGTCCCTGAGCCGGAATCAACCGGTACTACCGTAGCACCCATGAGCTGCATACGATACACATTCGGTTGTTGCCGTTCGACGTCTTTTGCACCCATGTAAATCACGCAATCCAAACCCAGTAGCGCGCAGGCGAGTGCAGTTGCGGTGCCATGTTGTCCGGCACCGGTTTCCGCGATAATACGGGTCTTGCCCATGCGCTTAGCTAACAGTGCCTGACCGATAACCTGATTAGTTTTATGTGCGCCACCATGCACTAGATCTTCCCGCTTCAAAAAAATCCGTGCATATCCCCTCCCCTTTCCTTCCGTGGGAAGGTGAAGGCATTCGGTGATGGGGGTAGGCCGACCCAAATAATCGCGGAGGTAATCGGATAACTCCGCTTTAAAGCTCGGGTCGGCCATTGCGTCCACGAATGCTTGCTCTAATTGGTCGAGTGCCGGGATGAGCGATTCTGGAACGTATTGGCCGCCAAATTCACCAAAATAGGCGGGTAGAATAGTCGCGCCACCGGCGCTTTTTGGTGGTTGGTTCATGAAAAAACTCTTTCTAGTGAGTATTGAATTGAAAGGTTCGGATGGTGGAAAAGGCTCGGTTTAAAGCAGCTGTGTCCTTAACACCATGCCACTGCTTGGTATTGACGCTGCCATATTCAACTCCGGAATTGATGTCTAGACCAGCGCAGCCAGTAGTCAGGGCGGCGTTGGTGTTGGTTGGTGAAATCCCGCCTGCGATGAGCGATGAGGATTTCACTTTTTCAGGTATAACAGACCAATCAAAGCGGGTTCCGGTGCCACCGCTACCTGAATCAAGTACCAGCATATCCGTAGCCTCACTCAGGGCAAGTGCCCATTCTGGCCCGTATGGTTCGGTCATGGATATTGCGCGCCAGATAGCGATATCGGCTGGAATTTCTTGTCGTATCCGCGCAATTAGCGCTAGTTCGCTGTCTATCGATCCTTGATACGGGCTATGTATCTGCACGGCCGTGATGCCCGGTTGGATCAGTTCTTGCCAACCAGTAGTACGGCGGGAAACGGCAACGTAATCTAGATTAGGTTCTGCCGCAATGATTTTTTCCGATGTTTCACGTGAAACATTACGCGGTGATGTTTCCTCAAAGATCAATCCGCCATAGGTTGCACCGACAGCGCGAGCAGCTTGTGCGGCTGTGGTGGTGGTTAGGCCACAGACCTTATTGGGGCCGTACACAAGCATTCGGGCGGCCTTGTCGATGTCTGGCTGGCTGGTGAGCTGAGAGCCGACCAGAAAACCATTGCAATGTGCGCTTAACCTACGAACGGTTGCGTTATCTCGAATGCCGGATTCTGCGATCACAACAGCATCCTCGGGAAGTAATGCTGATAGCTTCTCCGACCGACTGAGGTCGATGCTGAGGTCGTGGAGATTGCGGTGGTTAATTCCAAAGATGCGTGCCCCCAGGCGGATCGCTCGCGCTACTTCAGCCTCATCGATGACTTCGGTTAGTACATCCATGTTGAAGCGTGCGGCCAATTGCGACAGTGTTTGGTATTCCTCATCGGAAAGCACACTTAGCATTAAAAGGATGGCGTCCGCGCCAAAATAGCGTGCGGCATGTATTTGTACCGGATCGATTATAAAATCTTTACACAAAACCGGCAGATGGGTGGTGGCGGCCACCGCCTGCAAGTGGTCATAGTCGCCTTCAAAGAACTCTGGTTCGCACAGCACCGAGATTCCTGCGGCGTAACGACTATACACCCGGGCAATGTCTCCAGGATTGAAGTGTTGGCGAATTAGACCTAAGGAAGGTGACGCCTTCTTGCACTCCATGATGTATGCCGCTCCCCCACGCCCTGCCTGTTTAAGGTTGGCATAGAGACTGCGTGTTGATTCTGCTAAAGAATTAACGTCCACATGGGCGATTCGTGCACCTATGCGCGGTATATCGGTGCGACGCTTGTCGACGATCTTCTCAAGGACTGTCGGTAGTACCGATGTTTCACGTGAAACATTGTTATTAGGTAGTTCCATAATCTGCATCCTCATGAGTGGCGAGCCAATTGTGTACAGTGTGGTTATGCAATAATTCCAGGGCTAGTTCTGCACCTTCACGCATGGAATCAGCTGCACCATGCAAATAAAACATTGCTCCTGCCGATGCTGCGAGTGCATGGTTTTGGGCAGTCGTTCCTTCCCCTTTAAAAATACTGCGCAGAATCGTGGCATTGGCTATGCCATCACCGCCCACCAAATCGGACAGTGGATGACGGCTGAGCCCCAGATCTTCTGGTTCGATTTCGTAATGGGTAATTTCGCCGTCCTTCAGCTCCCATACCTGCGTGGAACCGTGCACGGCGATTTCGTCGACACCGGAGCCGTGGACCACCAAGGCGCGACTGCGTCCGAGTTCTCTAAATACCTCGGCGATCATATGCCCCATACGGGGGTTAGCGATACCCATTATTTGTAGTTCAGGGCGGGCGGGCGACAGGATCGGACCGAGTGTGTTAAAGATCGTGGGTAGCCGAAGTGCACGTCGGACTGGCATTACATGTGCGACGGCTGGATGGTATGCCGGGGCGAATAGGAAGGTAAAGTTTGACGCCTCAACCTGACGTACTGCACGTTCTGGATCAAGGTCTAGTGGGATATTGAGGGCCTCTAGCACATCAGCGGAACCAGACTGTGAGCTTACCGATCGGTTCCCGCATTTGACGACACGGCAACCGCCTGCCGCGGTGATTAGCGATGCCCCGGTCGAAATATTGAAAGTATTAGAACGGTCGCCGCCGGTGCCTGCTGTATCTAGCACTCCTTCCCCGGTGATAGGGAAAGGTCGCGCTGCGTTTACGAAGGCGCGGGCGGCCCCCAGAATATCAGCCAGCGTTTCGCCACGAGTACGTAGAGTGGCGAGCAATGCGGCGATGTGTACGTCGTCGTATTCCCCAGTCGTGAGAGGGGTGAATACGGCTTGCGCTTCCTCGGCTGTCGGTTGGGGGTTATCAAGATACGCTATGAGTCGATCAAGATGGTGAGATGAAGTCATGTTTATTCAACTTTCGCGTGAAGACCTGTTTTGTCACAGTGATGTTATTTGGGGGTAGTGGTGGAGATGAGAGTCTCGATGCACCGATCGAGAATTATCGGCCCATTCGGGCTCAAAATGCTCTCAGGATGGAACTGTAGCCCGATAGCCATGCCATCGGCCGTCCTGGCTGCCATGATGACCGCGCCAAGCTTAGTGGTTTCACAGGTGCCAAGTACAACAATGTCAGCGGGTGCATCAGTGGCGCGGCAGCCAAGCGAATGATAGCGGGCGACCGGAACGGTTTTTCCGATATGCCCGATCTCGGGTCGGTCGTCTGTTGTTAGCTGTTCAAAAATTTTGCTCTCACGGCCAGCGTGTGTCAGCTGCATTGCGTCTGTGACACCGTGTACTGGCCCGCAGGGCTGAACCGTTGCACCATAATGTGCCAATAGTGCCTGAAAGCCGAGACAAATTCCTAAAATTGGGATTTGTCCCAGGGTTGCGTCGATAAGCTGCATCATGGTGCCAGCATCGAGCGGATGACCAGGACCCGGTGACAAACAAATAATGTCTGGTTCAACAGCCAAAATTTCGGTTACGGGGACGGAATTGCGAAAGACAGTGCAGCGGTAGCCACCAACCGCAAAGGCATCAACCAGGTTGTAGACAAAAGAATCGTGATTGTCGATCAAAACGACGTGAATCGAAGCGTCACTCATCGTTGTACCTCCGGAAACTTTGATTGGGCTGTAGCTATCGCGGTTAGTACTGCATATGCCTTATGAACCGTCTCGTCGGCCTCGGCCTGTGGTTGGGAGTCACGTACAACGCCTGCACCCGCTTGGACGGTGGCGATTCCTCCTTGAACGTAGGCTGAGCGAATGACGATCGCGGTGTCCATGGATCCGTCACCACTGAGATATCCCACTGCCCCACCATAGGAGCCGCGCCGTACCCCCTCAGTTTCCCGAATGAGTTCCATCGCGCGTAGCTTCGGCGCGCCGGTCAATGTACCCATATTCATACAGGCTCGATAGGCATCAAGTGCATCAAAATCAGAATCAAGAGTAGCCGTAACCCGACTGACCAAATGCATGACTCGCGAATAACGGTCGACTTGCAGTAGTTCCGCCACTTTCCGGGTAGCTGGTACAGCCACACGAGCGAGGTCGTTGCGGGCTAAATCTACCAACATGATATGCTCGGCCATTTCTTTGGCGTCGGTACGCATCTCGAGTTCGGCCCGAATATCTAGTTCGTGATTGATCTGCCCGTCGGCAGTCAAGCCGCGCGGACGCGTACCAGCGATAGGATATAGCTGAACTTCGCGGGAGGTGGCGGTGAACTTCAGGTTAGATTCCGGCGATGCCCCAAACAGCTCAAATGGCTCTCCAGCAGCAAGACCATGAAAATAAAACATGTAGGGGCTCGGATTAACAGCACGCAGTGATCGATAGGCTGCGAAGGCATCGGGGCAGCTAGCGCTAAACGATCGTGCCGGAACGACTTGGTATATATCCCCATCAGCAATGTTGCCCTGCAAACGTTCCACGTGCCCCCGGAAATCCGCGTCGGTAACGCTGGCCATAACTGGTAGCGCCGAAGTTGGTGTTGGTGTTGATTCAGTCGATTCAGCTACAAAACTGGCCACCGCATCGCTGAGCTTTTCGACGCTTTCAGTCACCGCATCCTGAGAAAGCGCTACGCATTCAATACTTGCGGTTTGTGTGAGGTGATCGATGCGCAGCAATTGTTCCGCTACGAGGAACTGATAGTCGGGAAACGTATTCTGGCCGACCTGTACTTCTGGTAATTGTTCGAAGGAATCGATGTAGTCAAATGCGAATCCACCTCCCAGCATTGGCAGGGTTTCACTATGGTAGCCAGCGTCTAGCTGCAAGGCGCGTAAAACAGCTGCGGTGCTCGGTGCTTTTAATCGTTCTCGTTCGTTATGTGCGCTGGTCGGTGGAAACTGAAATACCAACCTAGTTGCACGATCAGATGTCACATATTCATGCAACTGCCCTGCCAGCCGACGGAGCATCGCCTCGCCGGTTAACGTCAAAGCATCAACGGTCACGGAGTACTGTTCGCAGGTTATCCGCAACGCCGCCGTGATAATTGCCATGCATGCCGTGTTCTTTTTGGAGTCTATATCTGCACTTTCCAAAAGTAGAGTATTGGGGTTGGTTACCCCACCTAGTGCCTCAAATAAAGCAGCGGCGTCGGCATGATAGCGAACTGATGAATGTTTCACGTGAAACATTGACGAATTTCCGAGAGGGGTTTGTGAAGGCGTCGTGGTACTCATCCTTATTGCCCCACACCTTCCTGAGCATTTGACTCGGTGATCATGGCCGCTAAAACTTCTGCAACCTTTGGACTTGTAACATCAGTTGTAGCGGGGTCCTCGGCAGCGAGGTCACCGAGGAGATTTCGAACATAATTAACATCCTTGTCACCCCTGCCTGAAAGGTTGACCAGGATGTTAACTGGTTTATCGGTTTCTTCGGCCTGTTCGGCTAATTTGAGGGCATATGCCAGCGCATGCGCGGACTCTAATGCGGGAATGATGCCTTCATATCGACTGAGCAATCGGAATGCCTGCAACGCTTCTGCGTCTGTAATGCCAACATATTGAGCGCGCCCGGTGTTCATTAAATAAGAGTGTTCCGGTCCAACTCCTGGGTAGTCGAGTCCAGCGGAGACGGAATGTGAGTGTTGGAGTGTTCCATCACTGTTCAGCATGACGTAGGTGCGGGATCCATGTAGTACTCCGACTTCCCCGCGGTTTAGTGGCGCTCCATGTTTGCCGGAATCAAGTCCTTCACCGGCTGGTTCAACCCCAACGAGAGTAACATCGTCGTTTCCTGGCTTATCGGTGAGATAATCTGCAAATGCGCCAATGGCATTGGAGCCGCCGCCGACACACGCAACCACTACATCAGGGAGCGCACCATCTAGCCGTTCAATCATTTGTTCGCGGGACTCGCGGGAAATAACGGCTTGGAATTCTTTAACCAATGTTGGGAAAGGGTGAGGGCCACAGGCAGAACCTAGCAGATAGTGAGTGCTGTCCAAGTTCTCTACCCAGTCCGCTAACGCGACATCGATGGCATCCGACATGGAATCGCCGTGTTCGTTGGTAACTGGTACAACCGTTGCCCCCATCAACCGCATTCGATATACATTAGGCTGCTGCCGGGCTACATCCTTGGCCCCCATATAGATTGTGCAGTCCATGCCCATCAAAGCTGCGACCATAGCAGTGGCGGTTCCGTGCTGGCCAGCACCAGTTTCTGCTATGAGGCGAGTCTTTCCCATCCGCTTAGCAATAAGTGCTTGCGCCAATACTTGGTTACCTTTGTGGGCGCCGCCATGTACCAGGTCTTCTCTTTTAAGGAAAATTCGGGCCTTCCCCCTTCCCCGGCCCGGTAGTGGAAGGTTCGCGCATTCAGTGATCGGGGTTGGTCGGCCAAGAAAATTCCGTCGAAGCTCGTCTAATTCCTTTTCAAAGGTGGGATCGGAGAGAACCTCGACAAAACCCGCTTCGAGTTGGTCTAATACTGGAAGCAACACGTCTGGGACGTGTTGGCCACCGAAATCACCGAAGTAGGCGTCGATGAGGGTTTTGCGAAGATTTTTGTCAGTCATGGGAACCTTTCGTATGCAGCGGTGCGGGTACTTCCGTGCTGTGAATGGGTTCCCGAAATAAATTAAGGCCCTTCGCAGCCGGGAAGCTGGTCATCTGGGCCGGAAACTTGCAATCAACTAATCGGGCCCGCTGTTACGCGCGCCACCACCAGTAGTTGTTGTTTATCGTATCCATCGCTTAGTTAATTTACTGTGTGATCCAGGTTAAGCGCAACCCCAATGCAGATTTTGCTGTCCTGGATGCACATGTTTCACGTGAAACACTGATGATAATGCCCCCAAGGGGCCGTCGACAAGCGAAAAATACGGCATTACTGCTGGATAATTGCTGCATATGCCGCTAATGCTTTGGTTTTGATACTACCCGTGGCAATTTCCGTCATCTGTTGGAGCGAAATCCAGGTATCGATCGGAATATAACCAGCTGCAGTAGCCGCCCTTAAAGTTTCGCCGTGGGCTATGCAGGAGTTAAGAATCTTCCCGAGCCACGCAGGTGGTGCTTCACCTGCACTGATAGCCGCGACGGCGCCGGAAACGCACTCACTAAGAAGTGGCCATAGGGTGGGAAGATAGTCGGTTGTGCGTAGCAATTTCAATGCGGGTAGTGGTGACCATTCGGGGGTTCTCACAAGTTCACGGGTGGTTAGGGCAATTAGTTGCGAAGAAATTTTCTTTTCAATGAGGAAATTGAGAAATAGTCGCTGCGCAGCATTGCCGGTTTTGCCCGGTCCCATGGTCGCGAGCAAAATAAATACGACCGTTTGCGGCATTGGTATCGGCGGGTAAGAAAAATCTAATGGAGTTTTGGGTTTCAAAATCCACTGACTTCCGTTCCATCGCATTGCGTAATCGCTGGTCATCCGTCCATCCTGGTATTTATCAAGGATGATTTCATGTGAATCCAGAACCATATCAAAGCAGAACGGACTGACATATAGCTGCGCACCGGATAGCTCCCAGCATCGGTGATTTAAGCGGGTGTGGTCAATTTTGACCACACATCTTTTGGGGTCAATCGGTGATGTCCGGCAATAAACGGGCGCGTTATCGATAATCACCGGTGGTTCCGGATCGTCCCAACCCGCAAGGGTCGGCTGATTAATAGCAGCAATATTCGCTGGTGAAGGAAGTTTCTCAATGACTTGCCGGGCATGCTTACTTGTCGAATTTTCACCATCAAGGTCAGCAAACCGACGTACCCCTGGCAGTTGGGCGACATCGCGCGAGGCATCGCCATTTTCGATCGCGCTCGCGACGCTAGGCGCAAATTCTAGCAAGGTTCGCGCAACCTGGGCGGTGCCAGTCGTTGGGGTTATACACCGGGCTAACGCAGCATCAAGAAGGTGCCAGGCGATTGCCACCATCCCCATATCGGCAAGTTCTTGCGCTATTCTCGTCAGCTTGGCGTGACTATTTCCCTGAGGGTTCCAGTCAAGAAATGCCGGATCTGGCATCCCCGGTAGAAGTAAACCACGTGACCATGCGTCCACAATAGCCTGTTGACCAGCGCCGTTACCTCCAACTGTTGCGGCGATGAGGTTCATTGCGATCCCTGGCATTAGTGGTGTTGCACTCCGGGCAGCCTGCTGTGCCAGCTGGTTGGCAGCGATATTTTCCGCATTGCGCCGAAACCGCAGTCGTGTCCACGCAACATCGCCCCAACGAGGTACGATTCCCGGGTCAAGGTGATCGTGGTTGCTGTAATTGAATAGGTATCCCCCTACATCGATAAAATGCGATGTGGTGGCCGCTTCTTCGGCGTGAGTAACCAGCGTGTGGTATGCGTTGCCACGCGAAACCCCACGCTCCAAGCTGGGTAGCCCGAGTGGTGTGGTAAGGAAATCAGCGATAACCTCGCCCACCGTGTGTGGCAATTCGTGCGTAAGGTTTCGCACAATTTTAATTGTGTACGATCGAAGTTTGTGTTGCGCACTAGAAATGTCAATATTGGCAGTGTTTAACCTGCATAACGCCACCACCAAATCTGGTTCCAGTATGGAAACATTGTGGGCACTATAAATATCAAGACGTGCCAATAAGTCATCGAAGCTAATGCTTAAATCGACGAAGCTAGGTTCCGACAGCATGCATGGCACCGATGATCGAACGAGTTGATAATTACGTTCAGCGATAGCAGAGCCATTGTCGTACATCGATGCGGGCGTGCTTTGAATTTCCGGGGCAAAAAATGGCCACCACCAGGCATCATCGACAGTTTTGCCTGCCCCTATTCGCGCTGCTGCATCCGGGTCCAAGCGGCACAATTCCAGGAATGCGACCATGCATTGTTCGGTTTCTACTGTGGTGACTCCGGTGTCGAAAAGTCCCGTTGCTAGTACCTCGACGATCGCTGTTACTGATGCGGGCATCCGCTCAAACCGGGGTAACTGCCATAGCGACGGCGGATTCTGCCACCGATACAGTGCTTTGCTTGTCGACGTTTCAGGTGCTCTCCCCCACTGCTCCGCCAGTGCTAATGCTCGCCGACTGACCTCTTTATCGGTGGAACCTCCTAACTCTAATACGCGATCTAACAGGGGTTTTATTGCTGTATCGTCTAAATCTGCACGCAATGTAAGCGCTTTAAGAATACGGCGCTGACCAGTAAGCGTTGGCACATATAAGGCAGGGATTGCGGCATCCGCCACACACTCCGGGGTGGCGCTAGTAATCATGCGCTCCCCCAATGCGACCACATGGTGGGGCGCTGCGACATTCAAAAATTCAATGAACCCATCCCAGTGGTTAACGATGTCGTCATCTGTAAGTGCAAGTTCCTGGAACAAGAAATCCACCATGTGGCGTTGCTGGGATCGCGAAACTGCGGTTGCAAGCGATGAAACTGCAGCAGAAACGACTTCTTTCCTGGGGATTAGCCCAAGCTCCAGTCCTGCCATCGCTACCGATCCAGCAACCGTCCACAATGGTATATTCGCAGCGAAACAGGCCCGCAAATGCCTGGTAAAAGTAGGTTCCAACTCCACCCAGTTTGGCAGATTTTGATTGTGTCCAATATTTATGGCGTCGGGGCAATCTAATGCCAGTGCCGCAGCATGCAACCATGCCATTAAATAGTGCGTATCGGTCGGAATATCGTAATCGCGCAAATAGCTGGTGATGAGGAAAATCGACATGAGATTAAAATCTGTGTCGCTGTCCAGCACGTCTTGATTTCCACCAGATGCACACGCCGCCGCTATGAACTCCAGCGCGTAATCGCGCCCTCTAGCTGCGGCAAGCTGTGCGAACAGCCAGAAATCAGTGCGGTGACCATGCTCTATCCGCAGTTCGATAATCCGCTTCGGTGCCACCCCAAGGCGCAGCGCGAAAAGAGTCAGCTTATGCGGCGATTCCCCGGAAAGGTAATCCACATGTCGGTATATCGGACGCCGCTCTATCCTGTCCCATTTACCGGAACTAAGCCCTTGACGTGCGATTTCCTGTTGCTTAGCATCACCCAACGGCAACGTTGGGATCTGTTCTATGGCCGCATCAGGCCAACCCAATTCCCGGTACAGCGCTATCGCCGCATTCAGATACTTATGGGGCATAACGGTCAGTCCTTCTGCGCAGCTAGGAAAACAGGCACCAACGCTTGCGCTTTTTTCACCGCTGCGGTTTTCTTCTTCTGCTGCGCAATCACGCCTACCGGTTCCCACGCATCGGGCGGGATATAACCTGCAGTAGTTGCGGCAATCAAAATATCATCATAGGTGTCACAGACACGGAGGACATTGCCAAGCCATTTCGGTGCCGGATCACCGGCGGCTATGCGTTTTGCGGCAGCAGCTAGGCATTCGCTCAGGACTGGCCACATGTAGTGCAGGTACTTTTCGCTGGTTAATACAGTTAAGATGCGAACCGGCGACCAATTTCTATTGCGTAAAAGACCTTTAGTGACTGTTTGGAGTGACTCGGAAGAAATCTTATCCTTGGAAAGAAAGTCGTTAAATTCTTCGAACCAGGAATCTCCCGCTTTACCCATCACTGGCCGTCCTACGAGAGCAAATACAGCAGTTGTGGTTAATAGGCGTTCATTGATAGGAGGTTTTTGATTGCTTTCCTTGCTAATGTCCCACCTGTCACCACGCCATTGAGCGTATAACGTCCATGCAGAATCGAAACCATCTGGTGTATTAAGGGCTAGTTCTTGGACGTCGAGGAAATCACCCAATTTACCCACGATATGGCAGGCTTTTCTTCCAATGAGCCCCGTGGTCTCATTGGGTGGGAATAGAACCTGTATTGTATTGGGTTGGTTTTTGGCAGACGAGACGGTCACATGGCAGGTTGCTGTATCTGCTTCGACAATTGGTTGTGGTTGTTTCCAGGCGGACAGATCGACTTCATTTTCCTTGGTAGTTAGAGATACCGGTTCCGGTAGTAGATTAATGGTGGCACGTGCCGCCTCCGTTGTTTTATTTGTGGATGTTTTCGCAGCGTAATGGCGCAAACCCGGTACGTTGGCGGTTTCGGATGGTGCCTGTCCAGAGGAAATTGCATGAGCTATAGAAGGAGCCAGTTGGTGCATGGTCTCAGCTATGTTAACCGTCTGAGAAGTAGCCACTGGTAGGCGGGATATATGGCTGAGGATATCGTCGAGTAAGTGCCAAGCGACCGCCAACATTCTGTTTTCAGCTAGTTCCACTGCCACCTCAGCAATGTTGGCGTAGCTGGTAGTTCGTTGATTCCAGTCTAAGCAAGCGGGATCAGCGACACCCGGTGGAAGGATACCACGATCCCAAGCGTCGATAAGCGCTTGCTGTGCGAGTTCCAAGCCGCCAGTAACCGTTGGTTTTGTCAATGCAATGAGGTTCATGGCGACACCTGGTTCCAAAATGGAGCCGCTTCGAGCTGCTTGGAATGCTATAGCGCCTTCGCGCTCATTTATAGCGGTTTTTCGGTACCGCAGCGAACTAGAGTCCGACTGATTTGCCGTCGCTAGCTGCGTGGTTAACCATGGTGGCGGTGTTGTAGGATCGGCGAGAAACTCGGCAAGGATTTCGCCCGCAACCAGCGGTTTGTCTGATTTGTGATCGCTTAAAACTGGTACCGTGCGACGGCGTGCTTCTACCTGTGCAGCGTCGACATCAAGCCCTGTAAACCGCAACCGAGATAGCGCGATGGCGAAGTCCGCGCCAAGCACCGCAATTCCTGCGTTAGCGTAACTATCCAAGCGCGTTAAAAGATCCTCAAAGGTAATACTGAGGTCGATAAAACTTGGTTCGGAGAGTAAGCATGGTACCGACCCCAGGTTGGTCTGGATGTGGTATTCGCGACTTTTTACTGAAACTCCTAAGGGTTCCTGCTCTTCCGGCAGTTTAAGCCACCAAGGAACTTGCGGGCCAAGGGTGGACGATAAGCTACGTGCCGCCTCTAAATCCTGGCAGGCCAGTTGGTTAAACGCCACCAAGCACTGCTCCGATTCGACCGTTGTAACCTCTGCCGAAACGGGAAATGAATGGAGCTTTTCGGTAATCGCGGTGGGGGTGGGCGAGATCCGTTCAAACCGGGGTAGCCGCCAAAGCTCTGGTGTACTATGCCAGGGATAGTGCACACTGGATTCGCTTGTCGACGGCTCCTGGTCGACTATCCCCCACGTTTCAAGGAGAGTTGATGCGAGGGCCGCAACTTTTTTGTCTGTTACCTGGGATAACTCTCTTACCCGCTCACGCAATTCAGTGCGCACTTCGATGCCCATATCGGTTCGGGTGGTCAGTGCGTTTAATACTTCTTTTTGTCCTTTGAGGGTTGAAACATACAACATGGGCAGAACCAATATGCCGAGTTTGTGGGCGGGTGCCTTCCGAATGAGTGGCATCCCAAATGCACTGATCAGTTGCGGTTCCGCGGTGGTAAGTAAGGCGCTCAGTGGTTCTAATTGCGCTAGTATTTCCGATTCGGTAATCGCGAGATCGTCGAAAAGCAACGCGATAATCTGGCGGCGCTGCTGCGGGCGCACGGCAGTATCGAGCGAAGCGATGAGCTGTGTAATTGCGGTTTCGCGTGGTAGTTTTCCTAACGCCACTGCCTTAACGACGACATGGCCAGCGGCTCCCCACAACGCCACACCACGTTTGAGGCACAGCTTGAGGTGTTCTTCGAACGTGGATTCAAGCTCGGTCCAGCGCGGTAATTGTTCAGCCAGCTTGGTGAATTTCATGCGCACTCCTCGAACCCTGAAGCGGTGTGCTACGCATAACGCCCACGCGTGTAGATAATTGGGATCGCGTGGAATTCCCAGTTCCGGGAAATGCCGATTGACTAGGAAAAACGATGAAATATTGAACTCGTTATGTGAGATTATCTCCATTCCCTCGGTTTCGTTATACCGGGCTGCCTCGGCAATAAACTTTCGGGCGTAGTCTTCGCCTTGTAACGCAACCAGCTCAGCAATGAGTCGGTAATCCGCACTATGGCCGGTACGGCGGAAGATGCTGATGATCCGCTTCGGCGCCACCCCCAACCGCAAAGCGAACAAGGTCATCATGTATTCGTTGGCGCCGTCGAGATAATCAATCCGACGATACTCCGGTTGGTACTGGTAGTCCTCCCAGTTGCCGGTACTTAAGCCACGTCTTGCTACTGCCTGCTGTTCTTTGGTGCCAATGTCCAATGTTGGTGTGTCTGTAGGCTGTGCGGTTGCCCAACCTAGCTCGTCGAACAATGCAACCGCTTTCGGTAAATCTTTATGAGGCATCTCCGGCTTTCTGGGCTGGGTTTAAAATTGTGGTGAGGGCGGCTGCTTTCTGCACCGCAGCTGTCTTTTTCTTGTGCTGCGCGATTTTTGTTAATGGTTCCCATGAATCAGCGGGGATAAAACCAGCTTGTGTTGCTGCAACCAGAATGTGGGAGTAGGTGCTGACTACATCGAGCACCTTGGTTAACCATTTCGGTGGATTTGCGCCGGATTCCACAGCCTCGGTTGCGGCTGAAATGCACTCGGTGAGTAGCGGCCATAAGTAGTGCAGTTGGTCGTCTGTTTTTAACAGGCTCAACGCGCGAGCCGGGGACCATAATTCATTGCGTACAAGTAATTTGGTGGTGGTGCGGATTGCCTCGTCGGAGATTTTCCCTTCCGTTAAAAACCTACTGAATGTCGTGAAGGTATCGGCACCTTCCTTACCGGTAACCAGTGCGCCTAACAGTGCATATAGAACTGTTGTGGTCAATTGAAGATTGTCTTTGGGGAAACCTCGGCTTCCCTTTTCGTTAATATGCCAGGCGTTCTTGCTCCACTTGGCAAAAAGGCTCCAACCAGAATCAAAACCGCCATCGGTGTAAAGGGTGAGTTCTTGGTAATTGAGGAAATTACGCAGCTCAAAAATGGAGATATAACAGGTTTTCTCCCCGATGAGGTTGGTGGTATCGGAGGGCGGAAACTGCACAGCGATCACGGTCGGTGCCACCAGAGTGCAGATCGCATCATCGGCGATAACGTTTGGCTGGGGTTCTTCCCAGGCCGAAAGATCGACATTGATTGCGATGCTGGTTGCTTCCGTTGGTTCCGGCAAAACCGCGGTCACCGAGCGGGCAGCAGTGGTTGATTTATTCTTGGTGGGTTTCGCTGCCAAGTGCCGTAACCCAGGGACGTTAGCGGCTTTAGCTGGTGCTTGCCCCTGAGAGATTGCCTGCGCGATAGACGGCGCGAGCTGCGCCATCGCTTGCGCTATGGCTGAAGTGCTGGCGCTGGATGCGGGGCGTTTGCTGGATAGGACGAGGATGTCGTCGAGAAGCTGCCACGCCACCGCCAGCATCCCGGTTTCTGCCAATTCCACAGCAATCGTGGCAATGGCGGTGTACGTGGTGTTGTGAGGATCCCAATGGAGATAGCGGGGATCGGCAACCCCTGGACGCAACAGGCCCCGGTTCCAGGCATCGCTTATCGCTTGCTGGGCTAATTCCAATCCGCCTCTGGTGGTGGGTTGCATGAGTGCAATGAGGTTCATCGCGGTGCCAGGCTCTAACGCTGTGGCACTCCGGGCCGCTTGGAGAGCTAACGCGCCTTCGACGGCATCGGTTGCGGTTTTGTGGTACTTCATTTGGGTCCATCCGACGTCACCCCAGCGTGGTACCGCCGCCGGGTTTAACCCACCACGGTAGATGTCTTCGGTCAATCGTTCCGTTATCTTCCGGAGGCTACGCGGAGTCGGAATGGTGCGTGGCTGAAAGACCTCACCGTATTCCCACCGGTTCCGGGTTACACCAGACATCATTTCCGGAACGGGGTATGGATCAGCGATAAAATTCGCCAGAATTTCGCCTGCCATCAAAACGTCATCTGTCTCATTGATGGGTCTTAAAATTGGCACCTGGTATCGGCATGCTTCGGCTTGGGCTGCTGCAACATCAATCCCATCAAGGATCAGCCGCGATAACGCCAACGTAAAATCTGCTTCGATGGCGTGAGCGCCGCTATCTGCGTATTCTGCCAGCCGGGCAAGAAGATCGTCCACAGTGATGCTCAAATCCACATAGCTGGGTTCGGACAAGATATTCGGGATCGTGCCGATTGTGTGTTGTAGCTGGGCATTACGAATGCCAACGCTGGAGTTGTATCCGTAATAGCTTTGTGTGGAAAAGATGTCAGGGGTTTCTGGAATGACAAACCACCACGGCGCGTGCGAACCCAACGTGGTAGATAGCCGCTTAGCCGCGTCAATATCGGCTGTGGCTAGCTGGTGGAAGGCGACAAGGCACTGTTCTGATTCGACGGTGGTTGTGCGCTCAGACACCGCCTTGTGCCGCATCGCATCAATAATGCTGTCGGGGGTTGGCGCAATCCGTTCAAATCGCGGCAGCGCCCATAGCTGGGGTGGGTCGTTCCAGGGATATATCACGGTTTCTTCGCTTGTCGACGACCCATCGCCCGCAGCGCCCCACCGTGAAAGAAGCTTGGTCGCATATCCCGCCACCTTTTCATCGGTGCTGCCAGCTAATTCCGCCACTCGCTCGGTCAGAATAGCCTGGGAGCCAGCTGGAATATCGCCTCGGCGCACAACCGCGCTAAGGGTGTCTTTTTGCCCCTTGAGCGTGGTCACATACAGCATGGGTAACACCAGATCACCGATGGCATCTGCGGGTGCGAGTGCGATTGCCCGTTTGCCAAAGGCGGAGATGATTATCGGGTCGGCGGTGGTCAAACAACCGGTGAGAATTTTGAAATGCTCGCGGATTTCATCGTCCGTGACGTTAAGCTCCTTGGTCAAAATCTCCACCATTCGGCGGCGCTGCCCCGGTCGGACGGCGGTGCTTAAGGAATAAAAAGCGGCGGCAACTACCTTTTCCCGTTCCACTTCGTTTCGGTGTAACGCCCGCAACGCCACGTGTCCGATCATGCCCCACATATCGAGCCCACCGGCAAAGCAAGCATGCAAATGCTCACGAAGAGTAGGCACAATTTCATCGAGTGTGGGATTGCTATCCCTAGAACTGCTGACGCCACCTTCGGGGACCTTCAGCGCGTGAGCGGCAAGAAAAGACCAGGTATAAAGATAGTTTTCGTGCGATGGGATCGGGATTTCAGGAAAGTACTGGGTAAGAATGAAGAAACTAGCGGCATTGAAATCACTATCCACATACAACCGGGAACCCTCAATGCCATTTGATCGTGCCGCTTCGTCGATAAAACCAGTGGCGTATTCTGCGTCGTGTTCTGCCACACACTGTGCAACTAATCGATGATCGCCCCGAGAATTATACCGCCGTAGTAATTGCACGACCCGCTTCGGTGCGACCCCCAACCGGAGGGCAAATAACGACAACATCAACGGGTTCGCGCCATTTTTGGTGGGAAGCTGCCCGCTACTTAATAACCGTTTGGCTAGCTTGTGTTGCTCCGCGGTGCCCAATGGCAGGGCCGCCACCTGCTTCATTTTCGCTTTCCGCCACCCTAGTTCGTCGAAAAGCGAAATAACTGGAGTCCAGTCCTTTGTAGCCATAACGGCAGTGCTCCTTTGCCGATCCCACGGATCAATTCACAATGATTCTTACACATGAGTCCGACATGAGAACCTAAAACCAGAAATTTTAACCGTCCGCAGACTTCGCTGCGCGTCGTAAAGCGGCAATATCGATGTCATGACCACCACAGATACCAGCACCAGAGCATGCGCCGGGATCGCAGTCGCCGGTAATTTCGCACGGCATTTCTTCCTTGGGTGATGGTGTCTGTTCAGGCGTACCGCCGCAACAACCACCCTCTTGGCTGTCTTCTCGCCCCATCACCCCTGCGGCACGCGTTGCCAGTGACGCCCCCAGCCCGACGAAATACACAGCCGCGATAACCCCAATGACCGTGATGATTAACAACCAGGAAATGCCACTAAACGGCGGTACGGAAGCCACAGCTAATGCCACTCCGGCAGCTACCCATAACGGGCCAGCGAACTGGTGGGCAGTATCCCAATTTTCCTTGGATTTACGGACTTCCGTAACACGCACCCCAATGTACTTATTGCCCGGTAAGCGCCGTGACCAAGCCAAGGCTCCAATAATCAGCAAAGCGACGGCGAAGATGGCAAGCAGCGTTCCAACAACAGTCATGGTGATTACTCTAGCCACCTGTATGGCAAAACGACGATTCTTGTTGCCCAACTACTTTTATGCGATATATGCAACAGTTGGAAAAATATGAATTAACTTCCTAACACGCTAGATTAGGGTTTAACAGGTTTATCGATTCCACTATCAGTAAACCACCAAGGAAAGCGCAGTGAGATGCACTGGTCGCATCCTTATCTTAGTGCTTATGTCCCCTACATAGATTTGGAATACTCATGAATCTACGCTAGCTGACATCGTCGCTGCTTTTTAAGATCATCATTGCGATCATTCTCGGCATCATCTGCAGCTTCTTCCCCGAACAGCTCGCCAGGGTGTTCGTCACCTTTAACGGCTTATTCGGCAACTTCCTGGGTTTCTTCGTACCAGTGCTCATCTTCGCCCTCATTACCCCAGCCATCGCAGGTTTGGGTCGGGGTGCTGGTAAATGGTTGGCTGTCACCACAGGTATAGCCTACGGTTCCGCTGTTTTTGCGGGACTCGTGTCCTGGGGTGCGGCGGTGCTTATTTATCCGTGGCTTCTGAATGGCCAAGAAAAAATTTCCGTTGCCGATATTTCCGAAGGCGAACTGTCGCCTTATATTTCGGTCGATATGCCCGCCCCCATGCCGGTTATGACCGCGTTGGTGCTGGCTTTCGTGGTTGGCGTGGCGATGACCACCGTTAAATCTGACACCTTGTATGGCGGTGTTGCGGATCTACGCCGGGTAGTAATGAAAGTGATCGTTAAATTCATCGTCCCGCTACTTCCGATTTACATTTTTGGTCTTTTCTTATCGCTGGGCATGAACGGCAATCTAACCAACGTGCTTTCTGCATTCGCCAAAGTTCTACTTCTTGCGATTATCGGCTCATTCGCGCTTTTGCTGCTGCAATACCTGCTCGCTGGGCTCATCACGGGCTGTAACCCACTGAAATCGCTGAAGAACATGATGCCCGCCTATTTCACGGCTCTGGGCACATCCTCATCCGCAGCAACAATCCCGGTCACCTACGAATCGGCCCGCAAGAACGGTGTTTCGCAATCCGTTGCTGTTTTCGTCATTCCACTCTGCGCCACGATTCACCTTTCCGGTTCGATGATGAAGATCACGCTGTTTGCCTCTGCCATTATGTTTATGGATGGCATGGCGCTGCCACTACCCACAGCGCTTGGTTTTATTCTCATGCTAGGTGTAACGATGGTTGCCGCCCCTGGCGTTCCAGGTGGTGCGATCATGGCTGCCGTGGGTTTGCTTTCCGCTAATCTGGGCTTCACCGACGACCAAGTGGCGCTCATGATCGCTGCTTATATTGCGATCGACTCCTTCGGCACCGCCTGCAACGTCACCGGCGACGGCGCAATTGCACTGGTTGTGGATAAGTTTGCCAAGGGCAATATCGTGCGCAATGAGCTTGACGACGCTGACGATCTTGGCCTCGCTGTGGCTATCTCCGGTGGGGAAATTGATCCCGCTTAACGTCGTAGTGTGTTGACGGCACCTGTTACCCAGTTCCACAAAATTGCACATATAAATCATGGGAAAAGCCCTGCTCTTTATCACGACATTCTATGGAAATGAAGAGCAGGGCTTTATTCCGCCTAGATTCTGGGAAGATTACACGGTACCTTTTGGCACTTTAGAAACGGATGAGACGATCAAGGGTGGGTTTAAGTAGCGGGAATGTAAGAGCAATGAGACCTGCAATTGCTGCAAGCACACCAGCAACGATGCCGATGATGGCACCTACACCCAATCCACCCTTCTTCTCAGGTGCCTGAGGCTTTTCCCCATCGCGTGGGGCTGATTCTGGATAGTTCTTCATTTCGGCACATGCCCGCAATGCTGCGGATGCTTCGGTTTTCAAGGTTTGCAAGAACTCGTTGCGTTCTGCAGCGCGCTGTTCCCGAAGGGCGTTGTAACCCTCACTGAAAGCGCTTGACTGTACATCTGCAGGGTTAACAGGGGTGTGTTTGGTGAAGCGTTGCAGGAAGTTATCAGCAGCTAGGGCTTGTTTTGCCTGTTCCGGGCTGAATGAGACTGGGGTGGTGATCCCACCTGCGATGTCGCCGGTGCCGTTTAAGACGTAGTCGAAGTTTCCTTGGATGATGTGGATGGCACTGACCATGTCGTTATCCTCGAAGCCATAGTTGGTGCGCAGGATGTTCTTGATGCCATCGTATGCCTTAACAGCAGCTTCCGACTGGGCAGGGGCGTCCTTGTAGGTTTGGACGAATGTGCGGAAATCAGAGTTTTCCAACGCGATCTTGCGGAAAACGAACTGGTCAACAGCCATGTCGTAACCAAACCAGTGCGCAGCTTTCTCATTTTCCTTATGGACGTTAATGCTGCAAACGTTGTTTGAGTAAGTGGAAGTGATAGGGTGCTGCGCCGATTGGGCAAGAGCCTGGGTTGGGCTGGCGATGACAGCGGCAGCCACACCGAGGGTAAGTAGGGTCTTCATAGAGCGCATGAGGTGTCCTTTCCGTTTCGGGAAACTTAAGTCAACGTTAAAGTCGGCGAGCCTGCCCCTCAGCCGTGCTGCTTATGTGCTACAATGCTATGGGTGCTGAGGCTCGGCGGCTTCACACTTGGTGCAACAGCGGGGCGATTTTGTTTTATTCCGTATAAGGGGCAAATAATTATGTGATGTGTACCGCATCTTCCCGGTAGCGGTTTCCCTAATTAAGCTGTGCTAACGCAAAAGTTTCGAGTGTGGCAGGAACCTCAAAGCTACAGGGTCTTAAAAATCAAACCGTAATGCGTCCGGGTCTGGCAACGACACCGAGAAATCGCCAAAAGGCGCAACTTCTAAAAACGTTGGTATGCCATTTTCAATAAACAGCATCACCATCGCCGGATCATCCTCCGTCCATGAGTCCAAAACGTAGCTACAAGTTTCCACAGGCTTTGGCCAGTCACCAGTGGGATGGAGATATACAGATGGACAGTAACCACAGCCACAGGTGCCAGTAACTCTAAGAAACGGAAGTAATTGAATCAGATAGTCGCGCTGTTTAGAGGAAACGGTGATCTCGTTTGGCATCGATGGTGGGGCATGGCGAATAATCTGTTCTAAGACCGCGTTCTCCGCAACACTCAATTCACGATTCATGCGTAAAACCCTAACAGAGACACAACTAGAAAAGTGTGGTCAACTGCGCGTCTTTCCTGGTTAGCCGTGTCATATTGAGTGAGTGCGTCTCAATCTGGTTTAATAAAGGTCCATGGTAAAAACGATTGGCTTTGACCGTGATAAGTACATCGAGATGCAGTCTCGACACATCAAAACCCGCCGCGAAGAGATCGGTGGAAAACTGTATCTAGAAATGGGCGGCAAGCTTTTCGACGACATGCACGCCTCCCGGGTTCTCCCCGGATTCACCCCGGACAACAAAATTGCCATGTTGGAGCAAATCCGGGATGAAGTAGAAATCCTCATCTGTATCAATGCCAAGGATCTCGAGCGACAAAAAATGCGCGCGGACCTTGGCATTACTTATGAGGACGATGTGTTGCGGCTCGTCGACGTGTTTCGGGCGCGGGGGTTTCTGGTGGAGCACATTGTGCTCACTCAGATGGAGGACGACAACCGACTGGCCACTGCCTTCAAACAGCGGCTAGAACGTTTGGGGCTCACAGTTGCCCGGCATCACGTAATTCCTGGTTACCCCACCAACATGGATCTGATCGTGTCTGAGGAGGGATTAGGTCTTAACGAATATGCCGAGACAACCCGTGATCTGGTGGTGGTGACCGCGCCGGGACCTGGTTCTGGAAAGCTAGCCACGTGTTTATCCCAGGTTTATCACGAGCATAAACGCGGGGTGCAGGCTGGGTATGCCAAATTTGAGACTTTTCCGGTGTGGAATTTACCGCTAGAACACCCGGTGAACTTGGCGTATGAAGCGGCGACCGTCGACCTTAACGATGCCAACGTGATCGACCATTTCCACCTCACCGCACATGGCGAACACACCGTCAATTACAACCGCGATGTTGAAGCCTTCCCACTACTGAAAACGTTGTTAGAGCGGCTCACTGGCACCACTCCGTACCAATCCCCCACCGATATGGGTGTGAACATGGCGGGACTATGCATTATCGATGATGATGTATGCCGGGAAGCAGCTAATCAAGAGATTATTCGACGTTATTTCAAGGCGCTTGTCGACGAGGCCCGGGATGGCTGCGATTCCACCCAGTCTGACCGCGCGGCGGTGGTGATGGCCAAGGCCGGAATCACTCCGGATAAGCGACGGGTGATTGCACCTGCCAGGCAACGGGAAATCGAAACTGGTGAACCTGGTTCCGCCATTGAGCTTGCCGATGGCACCATCATTACCGGACGCACATCTGAACTTTTGGGCTGTTCGGCAGCGATGCTGCTTAACGCATTAAAGCATTTGGCTGGAATTGATGACAGCGTTCATTTGCTCTCCCCCGCCTCCATCGAGCCGATCCAGACCTTAAAAACGCAGCATCTAGGAAGTAGGAACCCCAGGCTGCACACCGATGAGGTGCTGATCGCACTTTCCGTCTCCGCAGGAACCAGTGATGAAGCCAAACGTGCATTGGACCAACTAAAACAGCTACGTGGCTGCGACGTGCACACCACCACCATTCTTGGTTCCGTTGATGAAACAATTTTCCGGAATTTAGGAATTCTGGTTACTTCAGACCCTAAGTTCCAACGGAAATCGCTGTATCAGAAACGGTAAAGCGGGTAGTTGCCATTAGTTTAGCAAGTTTAGTGAAGTTTAGTTATTTCAACTAAACTTCACTAAACTTGCTAAACTTGCACTATGGATGCTTTGAATAACCCCTATACGCCTAACGCTGGCGCGCAACCTCCGGTAGTTGTTGGGCGTGATGAACAAGTAGAAAAATTCGACCTATTGCTTGGGCGTCTCGAAAAGGGCAGAACTGCTCAATCAATGATTATCACTGGCTTGCGAGGAGTCGGCAAGACTGTTTTGCTCAGCGAGTTCAGAGACCGCGCCCTCAAAAAAGACTGGGTTGTATTGGAAATTGAGGCGGTTAAACATGACGATCAAGCGTTTAAAACTACTTTCCTATATAAAATAAGAGAGTGTCTATTTGAGCTTTCGCCAAAGTCGAAATGGTCGGGAAAAGTGAAACGCCTAGCGGCGATCTTAAGTTCATTTAGTGTCACAGTAAACCCAGAAGGTTCATTATCGCTAGGGCTGGATGTAGAACCCCTTGAAGGTCGTGCGGACACCAACATTATGAGCCAAGACCTAACTGAGGTTTTGATTGCAGTAGGTGAAGCTGCGAAAGAAAAAGAACGGGGTGTGGTCTTACTTATTGACGAGATTCAATTTTTGACTAGGGCACAATTAGAAGCACTAATTACGGCGTTGCACAAGACGGTTCAACGAAAGTTGCCTGTCACGATGGTTGGTGCCGGATTGCCGCAGATTGCTGAACTGTTAGGTGACGCAAAATCTTATGCGGAGCGTTTATTTGTTTTTATAGAAATAGGTTCGCTTAAAGAGCAAGATTCTAAAAAAGCGCTTGTCGATCCAGCACGTGAAGAAGATGTGGAGATTGACGATAATGCTTTGGACAAGGCAATCAGTATTACGGAAGGGTATCCCTATTTTCTTCAAGAAATCGGTTCAGCAATATGGCTGCAAGCGGAACAGTCACCGATAACAAGTGAAGATGTGGATAATGCTTGTGATAGGTATGAAAATAAACTAGATTCTTCATTTTTTCGTGTCAGGCTTGATCGATGCACCGTGCTTCAGCGAGCCTATTTGCGGGCGATGGCCGAATTGGGGTCTGAACCGCAATCCTCTGCTGCCGTTGCGCATGTAATGGGACGGGAAGTAATCAACGTGGCATCAGTACGCAAACAGCTTATTGATATGGGACTGTTATATACACCGTCCTATGGGGTTACAGCATTTACTGTTCCCCATTTTGCGCAATTTATGAAACGAGTAGAACCCAAACTCATTGTTCCAGAAAAGCAGACTCGAAAAAAGCGTAACGATGATAAAGAATAGTTGAATTAGTGGTGAGATTAAGGTTCCCCAGCCGCCCAAGCCTGCCGCAATGCTTCTACAAACACCCCGGGTGGCTGGGCGCCGCTAACCGCGATTGTATTGTTAAACACGTAAAACGGAACGCCGGTCACTCCTAACCTGTGGGCGGTCTCTTCCGATTGTCGAACCTCATCGGAATATGCATCCGAGGCTAGTACGTTTAGGACTTCTTCTTTAGGTAATCCAACACTTGTGGCAAGTTCGACCAAAGTGTCGTGATGGGCAAGCGATTTCCCATCTGTGAAGTATGCCTTTTTCGCTGCGTCGTCGAAGACGTCGGCAAGCGAAAACTTACTGGCCAAGAAACTAAGCCGGTGTGCATCGAACGTATTGGTGGCCTTGGCTTCTTCGTAATTAAAATCCAATCCAACTGCCTTGGCTTTCGCTTGCAGTCCTTTTTGGGTGGCCAAGGATTGCTCAAGTGATAGGTTGTATTTTTGTGCTATTTTCTCCACCAACGTGCCGGTTACCTCGGTCGGCGCGTGTGGGTCCAACTCAAATGGGTGCCAGGTAATGGTCACCGCATCAGCATGTTCAAATTCACGCAATGCGATTTCCAAATTTCGCTTCCCTACCCAGCAAAATGGGCATACGTAATCAGACCAAATATCAATGTTCATGTAACCACCAACGAATAACTACAAGAAAAGATTCCGCCCAGCAGAAGCAAAGCACCGACTGAAACCTTAAAACTTATCAAAAACCCCGATTCTGGTAATTTAGGGCTCGCTTCGCACCCAAAGATTGTCAAAACCGCCATTTTTGATAATCTTTGTTAGGGTTTGGGGAGAAAGATTATCAAAAATGCCGATTCTGATGACTTAGGTTAGGCAGGAGCTGTGGCGAAAAAGTATCGTACGCTTAAACAGCAGTTTCACGCGTCCGATAAGGACACGGCCCTGGCGCTTTACCGCGCGCGGTTTCATTCCGAATCCGCACTCAACTGGGATTTTACAGTCGGAGAGCACCAGTTGTTCTGTCTAGTCACACCGACCATGACGCGCAGCATCGAGCGCATCGTGCACCACGAATTAGAGAATTTTGCCCTATGGGGTGGGCTGCCACGGGTCGCACAGCGGTCGTGGGCGGAGAACCTCATCATGGACGAAATCGTTGCCACAAACGATATTGAGGGAGTACGTTCAACCAGGCAGGAGATTGGCGAGGCGATCGCTGCGATCAAGGGCAGCACATCACCCAAGAACCGACGGTTTTTGGAAATGGCGCGGCTATATCTGGGGATTGCCGATGGCAAACTACGTCTGCCAGAAACGGCAACAGAGCTACGTGCGCTTTACGACGACCTGTTGGCCGGGGAAATAGCTGACGAAGATCAGCTCGATGGCGAGCTTTTTCGGAATGAACCGGTCCACATTTTCGATGGAAGCAACGAGAAAGTTCACAGTGGCTTAACCCCAGAATCGACAATCATCGACGCAGTGAACGTCATGTTCACCGTTATGGCGGATCAAAAGGTGCCTCAATTAATTGCGGCGATCGTTTCACATTTCATGTTCGAGTATATCCATCCGTTTTATGAAGGCAATGGCCGGGTCGGTAGGTTCATGTTCGGGCTCAGCCTTACGCACCTGCTGTCTATTCCCACTGCGTTATCGCTATCGCAGGTTATTAATAAGCAGAAAAACAAATATTACAAAGCGTTTATGGAAGTTGAAGAGTCGCTTAACTACGGCGAGGTTACGCCATTTGTTCTTGACCTGCTTGAACTCATCGAGGCTGCCCAGCGCAAAGTGACCCAACAACTACGCGATTATAAAGAACGCATGGATCAGCTGGAAGACAAGCTGCGGGAGCTTGAGCAAGATAATTCCAGCAAAATGCGTAAGCACACTATCGATATATTGTTTATTCTTGGGCAAGAATCGATATTCGGTTCGGCAGGAGGCGTGATCCTTAAAGACCTTGCGGAGATGATTAAAAAAAGCGAGCAACAAACCCGCCGTTACCTACAAGAGTTGGAACAAGAAGGTGTGGTGGAAGCGACTGCGACGAAGCCGAAGCGGTTTAAATTGTCGGATCATGGGCGGAAATATCTAGGACTGGTGTAACCACTTCGGCGATGGGGCGTCGACAAGCGAAGTTGTGAAACGTGCCGCACCCCATATCGGCAACGGTGAGTAAAGGCTACCCTAAAAGTATGAAGTTTTCGCGTGCCTTCCTCCTGTCAATTGCCGCTGCAACAGCTGTACTGAGCGCGTCGTTTGGTACGGCGGCGGTGGCGATACCTACCATTCCCGATAATCACCCAGCACTACCGAAATCCTCGGTTCAAGCACATCCCAAGGTCACTGTGACCGATGCGGCCGGTAACCCGGTCACCGGCCCAGTTCACCGCGGCGACACGCTCTTGGTGCATGGCACCGGGTTCGACCCAGGGGCAAACCGCGGCGGTTTCGCTATACCAGTACCACCTGGGGTGCCAAATGGCGTGTTTGTCATGTACACCGGCTTGCCGGATCACTGGAAACCGAGTGAAGGCGCCCCGGAAGCTAACCGAAAACACCCACACGATCGCATGGCCTGGGTGATGCCAGCGGGCACCCTCGAAGCGATCCCCACCGCGCCGGTAGATTTCCGGCGCTCGATTGCCCGAGTTGCACAGCCGATGAACGCCGACGGAAGTTTCACCGCTCGCGTCGTGGTTGATCCGCCAGAACACACGCCGGGAAATAACTGGGGAATCTACGTGTATGCCGCGGCTGGTTCTATCAACCAGGCTGAGGAAATTTATATCCCTATCCCCTATAGCGCGGAACCAGGTCCTAATACCCCCAAACCGGCAAGCCCCGACTTGGATTTCGACGCCACTAGGCTTAGCGCCATCACCGGCGCTATGAAAGGCGGCATCAACCCGACCCGTGGTGCGGCGAAAACCGGCAATCGCGTGACCTTCAGCAAGGCCGATGATGCGGGCGACGGTATTATGCGTTATCGGGGCACTGTGACCGCAACGGCGAAATACAATGCCGTGGAAGTGGCGATAGCTAACCCGTGGCTGGAACCACGTGGCGATGGAAAATGGGCGGTGACGGCGGAAGTATCCACCGCGCATAACGTCGGCATCGACAGCATGGCGCGCCGGGAGATCGGGCAGGTCGCCGGGGTGACGGGTGAGCAACAGATTACCGCTGGTGGGGTGACTATCGGGACGGTGGTGTTCCGCTAATGCACTATTGGCATGGCAGCATGCTTTAGCATTGAGACTGGTTGAATTGGGAACTCGGCTGAAGGTATGTGGTGCCATGTCATTATGGAAGTTATTTTCTCGTCGGAAGTTGGCGGAGGCTGAAGGGGTGGTGCTTGAATGCCTAGCACCGCGTCCCATAACCGAATTAATGCCAGTGCTAGACGCCAATGGCTTCGGCTACATTCCGGTTGCCAGTTCCGAGACCGGAAATCCCATTGCGCTACGGGTGCCCGCCACGGTCGCTGAGGCGAGTAATGGGGAGTTCTCCCGCTTTGCGATTGACTTGATTGGCAATTTCCACCGGGATGGTTGGTGGCCAATTAGTGTGAGAGATTTCGCACCTGCCACAGTTACGCCCCCGGTTAGCGATTATCAATCGATTGAGGTGGGTGAGCTTTTCACGGCACGGTTTGCCGATGGTGCGTTCAAGGTTGCCGGGTTGGCGGAATACACGTTAGACACGGAGCTGGACTACCGCAATTTCTTCGCTACCAACCATGAATTCACAACGAATTTTTCCGAACGCGGGGAGTTTTACACAGGTGAAGATTTCCTGGTAGTTCAGGTGGCCCGTCCCGCCGAGGTTCCCATGACCTTACAGTGGCGACCAACAAACGTTCCGGCGCTTACACCAGCAGAATTTACTGCGGTGTTGGCCAGTTGGGAACAACGTTTTGGGGCCGCAGTCACCCATCTGTCGCCAGAAGGGCTGGAGTTACAGAATCCGCCGATCGACAGCGATGTAGACGACGTTTACATGGCGATGGAACAATTCGTTTTTGGCTCCACCGCTGACGGAAACACCACAGGGTTCGACTTCTACTTTGAGCAAGTGCAGTACGAAGGTGTGTGGGAGTTTTTCTGGTAAACCGCGAACGCTGTTTTCGCTTGTCGACGCCACCTGCATCACCTCACCCCTGCGTCTCATGGGGCGAGGTTCGGCGTGGTGTTTAGTTGCGCACAATTAGTCCTCGCATAGGCGTCGTGATTGTTCGTCTCTCACGAATGGCATCCACCGTTGAGAGGCTTGCGCTCTCGCCCACTGCCCACCCTTAACGCAACCACTGTCGTGAAATTCATGACCGTGAACACTCGTGGCATGTGGCTTATCATGCAGGAAGTTTGACCATGTTCGACCACCTGAAGCGCCATAATCCCACTCGCCACCTTCAGGTGGGGTAATGGTGTGTGAACCTATGTTCTTTCGTTCCGCCGATGCGTAGCCACCACCGCCGATAATGACGACCATCGCGACTACAACCGCTGCGATTTTCTTGGCTTTCATGCTGTTTTCAACTCCTTCGTTCTACTGCATTGTTCAATAACCCACGGGTCATGGCTCACCACCACTACCGCTGCGCCCTCGTGCGCCAGGTTACGTAAATGCCCTAAAATTATGGCTGCATTCCTACGATCCAACGACGCTGTTGGTTCATCCGCCAATACAATGCTGGGTTTTCGCACCAATAACCGGGCCATCGCCACGCGCTGCTGCTCACCACCACTGAACTGGAAAACTTGCTCGGAACCGCGGCCTCCCAAACCAACAGCTTCCAACGCATCCTCAACACTTAACGCATTTTTGTTTTTAGTAGTCCGCGCGATCTTCACATTTTGCTCGACTGTGTCGTTATCAATCAGCGCGTAGTCTTGAAACAGATACCCAATGTTCTCCCGTCGCATGCGCATGCGCGCGCGTTCCGACGCGCCCGTAACATTGGTACCATTCAACGAAATTGTGCCAGCCTCCACTGTGTCCAATAATCCCAAGCAATTCAATAGGGTACTTTTCCCGCTCCCCGACGCGCCGGTGATGCACACCATTTCACCAGAATTCACCTCAAGATCAAGATCTTTCCACAAGGTGCGTGCATGAGACTTTGGCCCCACCTGCTTGGTCACACCCACTGCTTTGATTCTTTCCACCATGTTCTACTTTCTTGTGTGGATTAGTTGGTTGATACTGTAGCGACGCAACCACAGCGCGGTGACCGGCAACGAAAGAACAATTGATAAGACAACAGCAAACCACCAAGCAGCAGTTGGGACACTGAATAACGCCATGAGCGAAGGTTCGGCCGCACCAGCCATTGGGCCATTGGTCCATCCACGTACAAGAGCACCCCTATTCCACAAGAATGCGAGATAAACAATCAGCGTCATGATTTCCGCACCGGCAATCCCCCACATGATCCCCCGTGGCCACACCCCATGTATATAGGAAGCACGCAAACGCTGATGCAACACCCGCAAACAGCTGTACAACAATGCTAGCGCGGCAATAAAACTCAATAACACTCCCGCAACAAATCCACCCAGATACACCCACGTGTTCCGGCTCATTTGTTGATGATTCGACGCCCACTTGCTGGCAACATTATCAGCCGAGCGAATAAAACTCCCCACCTGCTCATCCGATTGAAGGCGTTGATAATCAGCATAATCAGTAAGCATCACATCAGATTGCGTCAACGCCGCTGTCAAATTACGATCATTAACAGGAATGTTGTCGTCGGGGAAAACCGCAACAATCGGGTCAGGAGTTTCAGCAGGATTAATCCATTCATCAAAGCTAGTCTCCCAGGTGAAAGCCTGAGAACTTCCTGCCGGATAAATCACCGTCTCCCATTCCCCGTCAACCTGTATGCTCTCATTAGACAATTGCTGCAACATTGCAATATTCGTTTCTTTTGGCAGATTATCCGGCTGCAGCCATAGCAGTTGGCCATCATGTGGGGCGTTTATAAATGCGTCTCGCAACGGACCCGATAGTGATTGACGTGCTGCTGTTTCGTTATACACCATCACATCACGATCCAAGCCACTTGTCGGCATGGAACCTCGATAGTTATATTGCGCGTATAACAGGCGGTGTTCGGTAGAAATCTCCCGCAGCTTTGTCGCCATGTCTCGACCAGACGCTAAAAGATCATCCGCACTTCGCGCACCACTTAATTCCAGCGCGTATGCTTCGCCTGCGTTTGCCCACCGTTGCACTTCGCTGTGTTGTCTCAACCATTCAGTACTGTGATTTACTGCTGCAATCAGCATCACCAACGCCATAACGCCAGCACCGACACGAATGGCATACACCCCAGCGAGCACCGTTTTCCCCGGTAGTTTCCCTGCTAGTAACGACACAATCGATAATTGACGCAACCCAACTAACGATAAAACAATGGAACCAACGCACACCGCCAATGACCCACCAATAAGCAATGCGTTAAATATCGCCAACTGAATTGCTGAATATACATTGGTCGACAACCCCAAGACAACGGTCCCCACAACCACCAGCGCCACCATAATAGGTGCTGCCCAACCAGCGGCACGTTTTAACTCGTGTATTGCGCTTTTCCAGATGCCATACCCATGCAGCCTGCGCACAGCATCTGCGTGAGAATTCAACATCACACCAATCACACACAACGCCACACAAAACCCCACCAATAGCTTGGTTAAATCACCTAACGCAGCGGCTCCTGTAAACAACGTCCACGGTTGGAAAACCATGAACTCATGTTGGGCTCCATGTTCGGTAAGATACGCAGAAACCTCGCCATAGAAATCCCGACCACCAGTAAGTTCTAGAATTTGCCGGTAATCACCATGAGGTAGCTGTGATAACTCCGCGACCGTAATCGACGGAGAGCCAAAGATACCGGTGTAGCCGTGTGCAATCCAATCATCCGTCCGTGTTCCCGCAGCATAAACGGTCTTGCCTTCAGGGTGCGGAATATTAACATAGATCGTTCCACCCGAAGAACGCGCGAGATCATTCAAATCAGTCACAATGACCGCTGGATCACTGCCATCTTTAGCAAAAGTTTGCACCCGAATAGCAGCATTAGTGCCAGGCATCATGACCTGCTCAAGTGTAGCGCTAGACCAGTAGCTGAGAACCGCGCCCACCAGCACAGCCATAACCAAAGCACAGCGGATAAGCGCGGTCCCAGAATTGGATCCCGAACGACGAGTCTTATCGGAGGTCGTATCCATAGCGGATACCCTAAAAGTCTGCATGACGGGCATGGACCAATCTAGCAGAACCTATAATAAGAGCCATCTATACTCCATGGAAGCCACTTAGATCTCGTTTGCGCATGTGCCCATTGGTTAGGCGAAACACAACCAGAGTCGACCGAGGTATGACCCGAAACCGATGCACCGTGATTCCAGTCTGGATGCCAGTAGTTTGACCACACTCGTCCACCGGAGTTTCCGTGATCCCACCAGCCGCCATCGCGAGGCTCCGCTGAAGCTACACCTATTTCGGTGAGCAAGGGGGTTGTTAAGCTAGTGCCTGCTGGCTTTTTCGTTTTAATACGCATAATATTCAAACTTCTTTACCTTATGCATATCTGACAAGGGGCTCGCACTCAACCCTGCCTAAGATGGTAAGACCAATTAACCTGTCTGACCTTTAGCATTTCAAGCTAAGTGCTTGTAGCGCATACTATACCTAGGAGCTTAAGCAGGTCAATAGTTTTCTATATATGCGTTTTTCTTCAGCATTTTCGGCGTCAGAACCGCTTCATGTACCCCGGCCCCCTCCCCTCACGCATGGGCGTCAAATACAGACGGGTGGGCCCGAAAAGTATAGTGGTCTCATTTTAAAATCTAAGCTTTTGAGATGGGACCGCCATAGCGCGCGGAAAGCCTTCTAAACATATGTTTTCTTTAGCAAAAATTATGCTGATGGATTATCCACGCGCTTCGCGTTGCAATGCCCACTAGTTCTAAGAAAAACACAGGTCAGAATTCCACAGGCATTTTTTAGCGAGAAAACTGAAAAGTTAAATCAGCCGTTGTTGCCGTGCGGCAGTGATGGCGGCAGTGCGGTTATCCACCCCGAGTTTTGAGTAGATGTGCACCAGGTGGGTTTTGACTGTTGCCTCAGAAATGAACAACTTGGCGGCTAGTTGTCGATTGCTTGCCCCCGATTCCAATTCCTGGAGGATTTCGATTTCCCGCGCTGAAAGCGCTTCTCGGGGTTTGGAGATCCGGTTCATTAATGCGGTAGCCACGCCAGGTGCAAGGGTGCGTTCCCGGTTGGCTGTGGCGATGACGGCGTCATGTAAGACGTTCTCAGGGGCATCTTTGAGCAAGTACCCCATTGCCCCTGCTTCCACTGCGGCGACGATGTCCGCTTCGGTGTCGTAGGTGGTGAGAATGAGCACCGGGGGTGCGGTTTTATCCTGGGCGAGAATTTTTGTCAGGGTGATGCCGTCAATGTCGGGCATTTGAATATCGGTGACGACGACATCAATGGCGGCGTCGACAAGCGAGGCGGCGGTGATGTCCTTACCACTGGATGCCTCGGCAGCAACGGTGATGTCGGGAAAACTATTTAAGATTGCGCGCAACCCGGCGCGGACGACGGGGTGGTCGTCGATAAGCATGACGCGAATGGGAGTCATTTAGTCGTCTCTCCTACTTGTTAGCGGGATGCGGCACGTCAGCGCCACAGCTTCACCGTCGTTTAGCCCAAACTCTACCGTCAAATTACCACCCAAGTCAGCTATGCGTTTTTTCAGACCGGTGATGCCGAAGCCTGGGGTTGGGCTGTGATCGATGTGGCCGTTGTCCATGACGTCGATGCTTATTTCTTCTTCCCAGATTCCTACTGTAATCACCGCTTTGGTTGCGGTTGAATGTTTGTGGATATTGTTTATTGCTTCTTGAACGACGCGGATGACTGCGCGGGAAACGGGTTCGGGTACTGGGTGGGTTTCGTCACCGAGCACTTCCAGGCTGTAATCCCGGTCGATGCCTAGTGCGGTGTCGCGGGTGCTAGCGCGTGCCACAACGCGTTGCAATGCCTGTGGTAGTGGGTCGCTGAGATCTGGAGAGGCGAGGTCGCGGACGAAGCGGCGTGCTTCGCTTAACGACGCCCCAGCCTGCTCATGTATTGTGTGCAATTGTTCGCGGGCGGTGTCGGTGTCGCCGTGCATGAGCTCATTCTGGGCGGCCCGCGAAAGCAACAGGATTGAGCTTAATCCTTGGGCGACGGTGTCGTGGATTTCTCTACTCAGCCGCTCCCGTTCCTCCAGTCGACCTGCTTGGTGTTCTTTTTCGGCGAGTTCCTGCTGGGCGGCGATGAGTTGTTGGGATAGTTGCGTTTGGCGGTCAATTTCGCGGCCTAGTGCTTGGTAGGTGAAGTACACGACGGTGGCGAAGATGGAGCCGATACCTGGTCCCACCGCGGCTGAGGGAGTCCATGTTTCCGGTGCCATGTACATGGGGATAAAGGCGGCAAAAGCCCAGCCCAGCGCGACGGCTAGGAGATTAATGGGCAGCGGAATGACGTGTAGATAAATAAATGCCAGCGGAAATAGCAGCCATACAAACGAAGGTGATACTGCGACCAACGCTACCCATAACGCTGTCACCAGGATCAGCCAGCACGATGCAAGTGTGGATTGGGCCCGAAAGGCAGGATTGCCATTATTGGCAACTGCGCGTTTCTCCCATGTTGTACCCACGAGATAGACGGCGGCTAACACACCGACCAGCCCCAACATGATGAGGGTGTAGTGGGCAGAGAGTGGTTGTTTTCTGTCGGCGGGGGTTTGGATGGCACCAAGGCAGAGGAAAAACGCGAAGGACACGTGTAGGCCTACCCGAAGGAGCACCAAGATCCTGCGCAGCGGTGAGTCGGATTGTTCCGGTGTTGATAATCCGGTGTGGGAATCGAATCGACGTGAGGTCACATCACTTACGCTAATCGCTTCGTGTTGGTTTGGCGAGGTGGGTAAGTGGCGTGGGTTGGTGAGTAAGCGCATTCGTTCTACAGATGGGTGTAGGCGGGTACAGACAGGTATTGAGTGCCTGTCAACCGAGTGGTTGACGGAACTTTCAAGTCGCTAGGTGATGGAATCGTCGCAGGTTACGGGTTAGCTGGAGGGTAGTTGATGAAAACGAAAAAGTTAAGGAAAGTTCACTGTGTTTCTAAGTGTAAGAGAGATTCGTGGCGCTGGTGGAAGGTTTGCGCTCATTGGTAGCGTAACCGTTCTTATTACATTGCTTATTGTCATGCTTACCGGCCTTACTAATGGGCTTGGTCGGCAGAACACCGGAGCATTGGAGTCGCTGGCGCCAGATCGGGTGGTGTTTATGGCACCAACTGAGGTTGCTGAACCAGAGGTCTCATTCAGTAACTCCTCCGTTTCGTTGACTGCGTGGAATACGTGGCGGGATGTAGAAGGCATCACCCAAGTACAACCCTTGGGTGCGATGCAAAGCCGCATTGAATCAGGCTCCGCGGCACATCCCGCCGCCGTTCTTGGCTTGCCAGAAAATGCGGTGATCCCAGGGGGTGTGATTTCTTACGGTGCTGCGCTTCCGGTCTCACTGGCCGAGGATTTGGCGGTAGGTGTCGGCGATGAGATCACCATTGGTGGTCAAGAAGTTTCTGTGAGTGCGGTACTCGCGGATTCAGACAATGCTTCTGATAATTACTATGCCCACTCCCCCGTTGTGTGGGTAGACACCACAACCTGGCAGGAGATCAGCCATACAGATGCGGTTGGCACAGTATTGCTTGTGCGCGCTGATGCCGGCATCTGGGGTGGGGAGGATATTGCGCAAGCGACACGACAAACGAACGCTATTGTCACAGATCTTCCAGATTCTTTTAAGGGATTGGCCGCCTACAGTAGCGAACAAGGGTCGTTGCAGGCGATGCAAGGATTCTTATACGGCATTTCTGCGCTGGTTACGATCGCGTTTTTAAGTGTGTGGACCTTGCAGCGGTCCCGCGATATCGCAATTTTACGGGCGATGGGGGCGTCGAAACGCTATGTATTGATAGACGCGTTAACGCAATCCGCCATTATCCTTTTGCTCGGTGCCAGCATCGGCGCTGGTTTGGCTTGGGCCCTAGGCTCGGTTATCAGCGGAACCGGTACCGTGCCCGTTGCGTTTGATACCGCAACCGTGGTGTTGCCCGCTGTGGGGGTTTGTGTCTTGGGCATTGTGGGGTCTTTGGTGGCGGTGCGAACGGTGACGAAAGTTGATCCGCTGGAAGCATTGAACGCAACGCAATAACCTCACTACCCCTTGTATCCCCTTAATCTGTTACATCCCGATGGCGCTTTTATCTCGTGCCAGTTATTTCAGGAGAAAGAAATTGACTACCATTACACACTCAACTCATCCCCAGCCACGGCACATGGTCGCGTCTACGGCTTTATATGACGCCACAGCGGCGGCTATGGAACTGCGCGATGTCAGCATGGTCTTTCCTGATGGCGACCAACAAGTTACGGCATTAAATCACGTTAGTTTGGCTTTGCAGCCAGGAACGCTAACCGCGTTGGTGGGCGAATCTGGTTCCGGAAAATCCACGTTTTTATCGGTGGCGGCTACGTTGTTGCGCCCAACATCAGGTACGGTGCTGCTTCAAGGCCAGGATATAACCGCATATGGTGACGATTCATTGGCGCGATTACGCCGTGAGAAAATTGGAATCGTATTCCAATCCCCTAATATGTTAGCCTCGCTGACGGTGAGGGAGCAGTTATTGGTTACCGATCATATTCGTGGGTTGCGGGGCCGAGAACTTAAGAAGCGGAAAGCCCGCGCTGATGAATTGTTAGCGGCGGTTGGGTTGCCTGGCTACGGGGATCGTAAGGCAACAAAACTGTCCGGCGGTCAGCGACAACGGGTGAATATCGCGCGGGCATTGATGGGTTCGCCTGCGGTTTTGCTTGCCGACGAGCCTACGTCGGCGCTTGACCACAGGTTATCGCAGGAAATTGTAGAGTTGCTGCGCACCGTGACCGACGAATTCCAGCTTGCGACCCTATTGATTACCCATGACCGCAGCCAATTAGCGGTGGCCGATACCGTTGCGAAGATGCTTGACGGTACATTATCGATACAGAATTAAATGGGTTCAGTTTTGGAAATCTCCGCGATGCGGGGGCGGTATTCGGTGATTTCCTTGCGATAAAAATCAAGTCGACTGTCGTTATCCCACAACCGAATCATGGATGCGCGCGCTGCCGTACCACCATTGCCGATTGCGCGGAAACAACGATCCGCCATTTCGGCTACCTCGCCTTCTAACCGGCCGGGGTGTCCACCGTTGAGGATCTCGCGGGCTATGGCTTCTTCAAGCCAGGTGTCGGTGTCCTCTGGCAAGTGTCGCAGCACCCAGAACCGATCGTTTTCAAAAAGTCCGTGGAATGATTCGATGTGTTCTGCCTGGTCCGCCTCGGTAAATTCTCCAGTTTTAAAGCTCCGAAAAAGTGACCGGATGGTTGCGGTGAAGGATCGAGTCTTCACTGGGCCACCACCGGCTATAGCGGTGTCGTTGTGCGTATGCAGTAACATATCGTCACCTTTCTGGCGGCAAGTAGTGTGGACTTCGGTTATCGGAAACGAGTGAAAACCACACGCCTAGTTGGTTATAAAGCGGAAATTTTAATTACACACCCTAAAACCTTAAAACAACCTTTGTTATTTGTGCAATTAATATTGTGGAAAACTTACTTGTTGTTAAGTCAATAATAGGCATTTCTTGCATATGTGATTAAATTTGACAGGAAATTTTCCCAAATCAAGTGTGATACTTTCATTTGGCCGCCTTTCACGTCTTATAAGTTATATCTATTATGGGATGTATTAAACCGTACCTGATGTCTGCCGGATACGTCCTAAGGCACGCGTGCATTAGACTTTCTAGGCATCAAAGGTACGATGTGAAAGGACGCTAGGTTACGTGATGGAAACCGCTAACAATCCAGCCCCTCGTGATCCGGAGCGAGCTGAAGCCGTTTTTAAAGCCACAAGCGGAAAACCCCTCAATGCGCGTGAATTTGCAGCACTAGTTGCCAATATCTCCAACGCGGCTTCCGCCACCGCAAAAGCTTCTGCCGCAGCCGCCGGGGCCACTGGTTCCTGCGGACGTCCACTCATCCTAAGCCCGGTTGAACAAGGTTTTCGCTTAGCTGCTGCCCCTAGGCCCAAACGTCCAACCGACATCGAAATGGATTTCGCTGTTCGAGACATTGATGATCAAGCGCTCTGTACTGTATTGGACACGCTATTTGATCCGGGTCAAAACTTGACCGACCTGCCGCATGCTGCCCAGCAGCCTCTGGCACACGCGGCGCGAATCTTGAGTAAAAAGCGCAATACTTTCGAAGTGGAGATTCGACAGCAAGCGCAAGAAACTAAAAACTATACCGGTAATCCCGACCATGCCCAGAACTTGGTCACAGAATTCAAGACGGAGAAAAAATACGTCAACGTTATAAATGGAACGTACATTTTCGACGGTTTTAAAGACTCATCGGACACCGTGTTTCTACTTATTGAAAACACATCCTACGCCGTCTACGCCGATGACGAATTGTTAAAGACAGTCGCCGGAATGCTTGGTAGTTCCCCACAACCGCTGAAGCTAGATTGCGAAATCGAGGAAACAGTACTGGATAAACCGGGACGTAAACCCCATATCAGTAGGCGACTGATAAGCGCGTGCATTGCGGAAACAACTAAAATTGGCGAACAATTCTCACTAATCTTCTAAGCGGCTCGACCACGGTTGCAACCAAATACCCAGGCGCAAGTCTCGCGTACTACACTGTTTATCCATGACGAATCCGAGCGAGACACCAATACATCGATATACTCCGGAACTGGCCGGGTCTATCGAGGAAAAATGGCAAACCTTCTGGCGGGAAAATGGCACCTTCCAGGCGCCAAACCCGGTAGGGACCCTAGCCGACGGAAATGACGTACCTAACGAAAAGCTCTTTGTGCAGGATATGTTCCCGTTCCCGTCTGGTGCAGGGCTGCATGTTGGTCACCCGCTTGGATATATCGCTACGGATGTCTATGCCCGCTTTAATCGAATGTTGGGCAAGAATGTTCTGCACACCTTAGGCTATGACGCATTCGGCCTACCAGCCGAACAATACGCCATTCAGACCGGCACCCATCCAGCGGTAAAAACGCAAGAATCCATTGATAACATGGAGCGGCAATTAAATCGGCTTGGGTTGGGACACGATAAAAGACGTGCCATCGCGACAACCGATGAGGAATTTTACCGGTGGACGCAGTGGATCTTCCTGCAAATTTTCAATGCGTGGTTCGATGAAGAATCCCAAAAAGCACGGCGGATTGACGAACTCAAACCACTGCTGGAATCCGGAGCTCGGAACATTCCAGAGGATTTAGTAGAAGAGTTTGGAACATCAGACTTTGCAGCTTTGGACCGCGTGCAACAGGCGAAGGTGATTGATCACTACCGCCTGGTTTATCAATCCCATTCCATGGTGAATTGGTGCCCAGGCTTGGGTACGGTTTTGGCAAACGAAGAAGTAACCGCAGATGGAAAATCAGAACGCGGAAACTTCCCAGTATTCCGTAAGAAACTGAGCCAGTGGATGATGCGGATTACCGCGTACGGCGATCGGCTTATCGACGATTTAGAGCTGCTGGATTGGCCGGACAAAGTGAAGAATATGCAGCGCAATTGGATCGGTCGATCCCGCGGCGCTGAGGTTGACTTCTTATGTCAAGGGCAAAAACTGACGGTATTTACCACCCGTCCGGACACCTTGTTCGGTGCTAGCTATATGGTTCTTGCACCTGAACACGAGCTTGTCGACGCCCTTGTCGCGGGTGGAACCGGAAACTATGAAGGCATAAACCCCTCTTGGACCTATAATTGCGCAACTCCTGCCGAAGCAGTTGCGGCCTATCGTGCAGCTATTGCGGCAAAGAGCGACGTTGAGCGGCAGGAAAATAAGGATAAAACTGGTGTTTTCCTCGGGGCATACGCCGTCAATCCAGTTAATGGCGCAGAAATTCCGGTATTCATCGCCGATTATGTCTTGACCGGCTACGGCACCGGTGCCATTATGGCAGTTCCTGCCCACGACAGTCGCGATTTTGAATTTGCAACTATCTTTGGCCTGCCAATCCTGCAGGTTTTGGAAAGCGATGTCACCAATGAACCATTCATTGGTGATGCGCCGCATATTAACTCGGCCAATGATGATGGGTTGGACCTAAACGGTATGGATACTCCGACCGCAGTGAATGCCACTATTGATTGGTTAGTCACCCGTGGCCTTGGTGCCGAGAAAATCCAATACAAATTGCGCGACTGGCTTTTTGCCCGGCAACGGTATTGGGGTGAACCATTCCCAGTAGTTTACGACTCCGATGGTGTCGCGCACGCTCTACCAGAATCCATGCTGCCAGTAGTGTTGCCAGAGGTTGAAGACTACAAGCCGGTGGCCTTTGACCCGGAAGACAAAGATTCCGAACCGCAACCGCCGCTAGCAAAAGCCACTGATTGGGTGGAAGTAGAACTCGATTTGGGTAATGGGGCGCAAAAATATCGGCGCGACACCAATGTCATGCCGCAGTGGGCGGGTTCCTCCTGGTACCAGCTGCGTTACATCGATCCGTTGAATTCAGAAAAATTCTGCGATCCGGAAAACGAAAAATACTGGACCGGCCCGCAATTCGACGGTGACAGTGGCGGTGTCGATCTGTATGTGGGTGGCGTGGAGCATGCCGTTTTACACCTCCTGTATTCCCGGTTCTGGCACAAGGTACTGTTTGATCTGGGTTTTGTCTCTTCCCGTGAGCCTTATCGGCGGTTGTATAACCAGGGTTATATTCAGGCATTTGCTTATACTGATTCGCGTGGTGTCTACGTTCCCGCTGCTGAGGTGGAAGAAAAAGACGGAAAGTTCTACTACAACGGTGAAGAAGTTACCCAAGAATACGGCAAGATGGGTAAATCGCTGAAGAATTCCGTGTCGCCGGACGAAATTTGCGATGGTTTTGGTGCTGATACCTTGCGTGTCTACGAAATGGCGATGGGGCCATTGGATACTTCTCGGCCGTGGGCGACCAAGGATGTTGTGGGCGCGCAGCGCTTCTTACAGCGATTGTGGCGTCTGGTTGTTACCGAGGACACTGGCGAGTTGGCGGTTACTGATGCTCCGCTTGACGACGCCACCAACAAAGCACTACACCGGGCTATCGCTGGTATTCGGGACGATTATGCTAATTTACGCCTCAACACAGTGGTTGCCAAAGGGATTGAATACGTCAATTACCTAACCAAACAATTCCCTGCCGGGGCCCCGCAAGATGCGGTTAGCCCATTGGTGCAAATGATTGCCCCAGTTGCGCCTCACATCGCTGAAGAACTATGGCAGCGGCTTGGGAATACGGAAACCATTACTTTCGAACCCTTCCCTACTTTTGATGAAAAATGGCTTGTTGATGATGAAATCGAATTGCCTGTTCAGATCAACGGTAAAGTCCGGGGTCGAATCATGGTTGCCACTTCCGCCAGTGAAGATGAGATTGTTGCTGCTGCGCTGGCAAACGAAACAATTCAGGTGCACACAAATGGCAAGACCGTTGTTAAGCACATTGTTGTACCTGGGCGTATGGTGAATTTGGTAGTGAAATAACCAACAGCCCAGCCGTACCCGCCTAAGTTGTTACACACCAAGCACCCCGTGTCGACCCAGTTCCACGGGGTGCTTGCAATCAGTCGGAATTACGGTGGATAATGATCGTTTGGGGTTTCGGGGAGCCTTGGAAACGCTGTGCGCAGGGATGCTGATAGATATGGAATCCGGCTGTAAACTCTGGGCATGAATTTTCTTAAAGATAAGACGTTGACATTAACTGCGTTAGGCGTTACCACACTGGTCATTCTCGCGTTGACCATGCTAAAGGCGTTTTACCGAATAGGTTACCTGTGGTTACCCGAGCGGCAGCGGGTGCGGAAAATTGAATGGCAACCGTTTGATATGATCCTCAATTCAAAGAATTGGTTTGCCCCGGTGTTCGAAACCGTCGGAAATATCTTGTTATTCATCCCGTTTGGCTTATTGGTTTTCGTCGTTTTACACCAAAGTAATCGACTTTCTACCTGGTCACGGGCGCGGCTGGCCCTGGTGAGCATCGTAGTTGGCGCTGGGTTTAGCTTGATTATAGAAACCGCCCAATATGTTTTTGCCCTTGGCCGTTCGGACATAGACGACTTATGGTGCAATACTCTTGGAACCATTATTGGTGTTGGCTTGGCGGTAGCGGCTGGTCCGCAGCGCTATCGTTTATGGTGTTGGATTGCATTAGCGGCCGCTGTAGTTTTTGGAGTTATTGTTTCTTACGGCGAAGAACTTGGCGACGCGCCGCGGATAGCTAGCGTCATGCGGTGGGCGGGTATCCCATGGCGATAAAAAAGAATTACGACCGACGTGAAAACCATAGAATAAATCTGATATAAAATTCAGTTATTGGAAGTTGTAAATCTGTAGCTAGTTTCATAATCAAAATGCCATAAATCTTCATCTTTTTTGAATATTATCTATAAAAAAGTTTCCATGAATGAATTTAAGAATTTGACATTGTTGGGGTGACGATCCCGCTTGTCTGGATTGTGTGCCAATAGCGTCGAAAAATAGCTGATAAAATTTTTGGCGAATTAAGAAATTGCGGTAAATATAAGCAGTCCGTTGGGATTTCTGTGGCTTATGTGATGCCAGTGATTGTGCATGCTAGAATTTCGGTTCCCGGTTTTTGGTCAACAATTTTTGTCACAATCTTTTCTCTTTTTGCAAAACGTTTTTCTATTACACGATTTTTAATACCTGCTCTTTTTTAAGTCTCGCATTCTTTAATTCTGACCTGATAGGATCACGCGCTAGACGCATTTGTCTATCTAAATTCATTAGCAGGGCATGATAAAATGCGATGGGAAACGAGGCATTAAATGGCGACGGCTACTTATTGCTTAGCCGGGCGGTGGCTGCCGGGATAGCATCAGCGATCCGGGAAGCTGATGTTGGGGCTGCACCGAAGTTGGTTTGGGCAGACAGCCAGGCGGCATCGGCGCATAGATGAACCGCGATGGCAATTGCTTCCGCCAATGGCTTGTCTTGAGCGGCGTATCGGGCAATCCATGCGCCCATTACGCCAGCCAGGACGTCACCACTACCAGGAGTTGCTGACCATGAATGTCCAGCATCAATGCTGGTTATCGGCCCGTGTGGTGGGGCAATTAGGGTGCGGCGTCCCTTGAGCACAATGATCGCTCCCAGTGCCTGAGCCGCCTCATGGCATGCAGCTAGGCGATTTGCGGTTGCCGCTTCTGGGATACCAATTGCGGCAACTAAGGTGGCAAACTCTCCGTCGTGCGGAGTAAGGACTGTTGGGTGTTCCCGTTGGCGAAGGGCATCGATAAGGTGAGTGCTTTTTGCTAATAGACGAATACCATCGGCGTCGATAAGCAGCGGAATCGGACGGCGAATCAGATCAAGTAATTCAGACTCCGTTGCCCCACCAGGTCCTGCTACCCATGCCTGGACTTTGCCGGCGGTGGCGAGACTGCTGGCGATCACTTCAGGAATTGCATGCAATACAAATTCACGTGCTGCACCAACGTAGCGAACCATGGCTGGGGTTGCGCGCACTGCACCTGCAACACATAGGACGCCCGCACCAGGGTAAAGCTCACTGCCTGCTAACAGGCCCACCACTCCCCCACTGTATTTATGATCCGTTGGTCGCGGTTCCATCGAATTAATCGCGGGAATAGCTGGAAGCGGGGTGACCGTATCGGGCCATGAATGATCTGCTGGTACTGCGCGGTATGCATACACTCGAGGCCCATTCATTGTGTGCAATGATTCAGCGATTCCGATATCAGCCACAACCACATCACCGCAACTTGCTGAAACTGTGTGGGCAAACCGCAGTGCCCCGAAAGTAACAGTCACATCGGCTGTAATGTGTGGCCCAAGCGGGTCACCCGTATCAGGAGAAATGCCGCTTGGGACATCAACTGCGAGCACCTTCGCTCCTCGTGAGACCATATGAGACACTGTCTCCGCTAACTCGGGCGCGAGACCAGCAGAAAGCCCAAGCCCCGCGATAGCATCGATGACTAACTGCGCCGGTGCAGTGGGAGCGTCGACAAGCACTCCCCCAGCTTTTGTGAAAGCTTCGGTGGCGCGCGGTAAGGTGGTCCCGGATGCGCTAGTAGCTATCGCTTCGACCGCAATGCCAGCTTCGGCGAGAAATGCGCCTGCATACAATCCGTCACCGCCGTTGCCACCAGAACCGGCTAGAACTAGCACTCGAGGTGTGTTGACCCCGGATAAAAGGCTAAGTGCAACATCGGCGACTGCGCGTGCTGCTTGCTGCATGAGTCCATCTGGTTTAATACGTTCAGCGGCGGCGACAATTGGTTGTTCGGCGGTACGAATGGCGGAAACGGAATAGGCAGTATGAAGCAGAGAAGGCATACTTTCTAGCCTACTGCGATTACCCTTTCTGACAGTTAGGGCACCAAAAAAGATTCCGACCAGCTAGCTCGGTGGCCGCTATAGGGGTCCCGCAAACGTAACACGGTTGTCCCGCCCGACGGTAGACATATACCTCTCCACCGTGGTCATCTTTACGAGGCGGCCGCCCCATCGCCTCCGGAGTGTGTTCGGGTCGCACGGTATCAATACGGCCGGTGTCTACCCCATCGGCCATGAGTTCAACTAAATCCGCCCAGATTTCCGGCAGCTGTGTGCAATCACGGCCCGGAAGCGAAGGATTAATGCCTAATCGGAATAGGGTTTCCGCACGATAAATATTGCCAACACCTGGGAAAAGAGATTGGTCCATTAGTAGCGCAGCTATGCTTTTCGATGACCGTCCTATCCGCTCAAACACAGCGGTGGGATCCGCGTCTGCTCGTAGTGGATCAGCCCCCAGCTTTGCGACGGCTGCTTGCTGTTCTTCCTCCGTTATTAGTCGACACCACTGTGGCCCCCGTAGATCAGCCGCAATGGTGTCGGTGGCTATCCGTAGCCGGATTATCCCTGTGACATCGTCAGGACTGCCGAAGCGAAAGCTTCCAATAAGCCCAAGGTGAATATGGACGATATGAAAAGGTGAGGAGTTTTTGAAGGCGACAAATAAGTGCTTGCCTACAGCAGTCGCGGTGTCATAAGCGCTGCCGTCGAGACGTGCAGCTTCGGTAGCAAACCGCCCTTGAGGCGAACTAACAGCAGGAATCGTATGTGAAAACGCTGTGTTGAGATCGCGAGCAAGACGGTGAATGACATGGCCTTCGGGCATGGTGGTTAAGTGTAGCGGGTTGATTGGCTTTGTGGGAACGGCAGGAATTGCGGAGCCAGTTTTTAAAGAGATGTGCGCTCCCAAAACGTGAATAAAACTATTACAACTTAATTAACCGATCGATTAAAAAGACGAATTTATAAGTATTTTAAACAAATTTCTCCTTTAGTAAGTTTACCGATTGAATTTTTTGGCATTACAACGGATTTAAAATCATGATTTCTGCATACTAGTTGTAGAACATGGGAAAAATCACTGTACGGTCGTCGCCTAAGGCTTTAGAATGTCTAGTGGCCGCAGAATCGGGATATGACCGGCACTAAAGTATCTTTTGGCTACCCAGAGCGGCTCAGGCGGGGTTAGGGTGTGGGGGTAGTCGGCGTGTCGATGAGGGGCTAATCACATACGGGTGAACGCATGCGAGGTTGCGGGATTTTTCTTAGTTTTTCCATATTTTCCGTTTGCTGAAATCTTTGCATTAATCCCTATTGTCCAGCAGCTAATGTCGTGAATCCGCAGCTCATTGTTATAATTTTTGACAGGAAGCCGTAATTAAAAAAATTGCAAAACGGTAACTTTTGCCAATTAAGCAAAGATTTTTATATGCATTTAGCCGTCGTTTGGCGCTTCTTGTTTTTATGAGGAGAATATTGTGTCAACACAACAACGCCCACTTATTCGATTACCGCTAGGTGCCTACGCGGCCATCACAATTGTGTCGATGGCTGCCATGGCCGCGGTATGGGGCTGGTTAAGCACCAGCGCGTCGAATACCTCAGGGGCAGACACCACTGTGCCGGTAATTCTTGGCATCGTGCTGTTAATTATCGTGGCCATTGGGGTGTTTTCCCAAGGTAAACCCTGGCAAATGTTGGTGAACATGTCCCCCACCGCGTTGTTGATGATCGTATTTCCCATCATTTTACAGCAGCTTGGGCAGCAGATAATCATTGTCTTGATGGTCGCAGTGACCGTGCCATGGGCCAGTAGTGCGGCAGTGATGCCGGTGTATGAGCCATTGGTGCGCTATAGCCGTGACGATCGTCCTGTCTTCTATAAAGCTTTTGCCAGACTGTGGCCAACCGTGACTGTGGTGTCGTTGATCCCTTTGGTGTTTTTTACCACCGTTATGTCCGGAATTACCGGATGGGGTTTCGATAAGATTTGGCTTTATATCGTAGGTTTGCTATCAAACCTGATCTTCGCCCACTCACTTATTCCCGCACAGGAAACTCGCCGATTCAGCTTCGTTTTCGCTGGCTGGTTTGCTTATGCCGCAGGTTTGTTCCTATTCCCACATCTATGGTTCGTGGTGCCGTTGATGGGCGTGATTCCGCAGTTGATGTTGATGGGGCGGCAGTTAACTGGGCTGTTTCGTCCGATGCAGATGGATCCAAAATTGGCGTTGATACAGACAATCTACGGTTTTCTTATCGGCAGCGTGTTGTGGGCAGATAAGTTCTTTTTAATCGCATTGCACCCAACTGAGATCGATATTTTCATGGTATACGTCGCCCTCGTTCCCATCGTTGTGGCGTTGGCAATGTACTACACTACTCAGTATCCCGTGTTAGAAAGCAGTTTCCAGCGTCTCATCCGAGGCGTCAACGAAACTCCGCTCAATAAACTTGATACTGATATTGTTATCGCGCAACGCAACCTAGCGCTGTCCGCGGTTGGGACTATTTGTGTCAGTACAGTTACCGGTCTAGGGGTTATGCTGCTTAGCCCAGCGCTAGGGTTGCAACATAACCTTGAAAGCTTGTTATTGTTCTTACTTCCGCCCATGCTTTTGAGCTTGTATTTGGGAACAATGCAACTATCCCAAATGCAGCGTACCTTTGACGCAGCTATGTGCGGCGGTGTGTATGTTTTGTTTGTTGCAATGGGGTTTGTGCTATTTAACCAAGTTGTAGCACTCATTATCGCGATGGTGTTTTCCGCAATAGCGGCAATCCTTGCAGTGCGACGCGTCATTGCTTGCGTCGCAGATGCCCCATATGAACTCTTCTGGCAAAAGGCGGTGGCTTGGTGAGCGCAACCATTTATCGTTTCCCTGGCGAAGACAAACCACTTGAAACAGTGGACGTCGCCATCGTGATGGAATCAACATACCCATTTCTCAAGGGTGGCGTGTCGGCGGTGGTGCACGACATCATCACCCACAACCCTGACTTAAGTTTCGGCATTTTGCACATTGCATGGGATTCCAAATCTCCCAATGAGGATCTCTACGGTGTCCCTGACAACGTGAAATGGGTAGACATGATGTACCTCTCGTTGGAGGAAACCATCGATGATTTCAAACAAGCATGTAACGATCCAGTATCTTCCAAACAGGTAAAACAGCTTGTCGACGCCATCAGATCCACCATTGCGGGTGATTATGTCCCAATGCGCAGGCTTTACGACGACGCTATGAATCCACAGTCCCGCAAATGGCGCCTATGGTCTGTGCTTAGTCACCGGGATCTCATGCGCGCTGCAGTTGAAGCTGCAGGCGATACCGAAGACATCACGCTAGGTGAATTATTCTGGCTTATTCGCGATTTCTTTTCACTTGCCTATACCCTCCTTGATCGCATCAATCCCCCAGCTAAGGTGTACCACGCACATACCACCGGATATGCTTCGTTGGTGGGCGCGACAGCAGCCATCCAAAACGGTGGCAAGTTCTTCCTCACTGAACACAACCTCTATGTGCGTGACACGGTCAACGATTTACTCCAACGTGACATGAACCTACCAGTGACCATGAATTCGCCCCGCGAGTTGGCCACCAACACCTTCGAACGATTCTGGTCCAGATGGTGGGTTGAATTAGGGGCCATGCTCTACACCGAGGCGGAGCACATCACCTACTTGTATCCGCAAGCGGTCATCGAAGCCCAAGACCTTGCTGGTGATCGATCTAAATCGGAAATTCTGCCCAATGGAATTGTGTGGGAGGAATTTGAGTACCCCAGGAACCGTCGAAAAGAAGCAAATGCCAACCTTGATACCAAAGCGATCTGGCGGTTTGCCTGCATCGCCCGGGTTGTGCCAATCAAAGGCATCATCGAGCTCATCGACGCAGTCAAAATTCTCAAAGACAACGGTTACGACAACATCAAAGTTGACGTCCTTGGGCCCACCGATCACCTTCCTAAGTACTACCAACGCTGTTTAGCGCATATTAAAGAACTTGATCTTGAAGACCGGGTGGTACTACGTGGCACCGTGAACGTCCGCGACGTTCTTCACGATTACGACGCGTTGGTTTTGTCCAGCTTTAACGAAGGTCAACCCATCGTCGTTTTGGAATCCATGGTGATCGGCCTACCTGTTATTGGAACGCTAGTTGGCGGGATGGATCAGCTTGTCACTGATGTGTTAACTGATGAGAACGGCAATGACATTTACCCCTGCGGTGACCTAGTGCAACCAGGCGACAGTCAAGGGCTAGCTGAAATGATGGTTCGGCTAACCCAAAATCCTGATATGTATCTCGAATGGCACCACAATGCCCTGGAACGGATCAAAACCATCTTCCTCATGCCGCAGGTGATGGCACGCTACAATGCGATCTATCGACGGCTGGGGGCTGGTACTGGTGGGGTCCGCACCGCTGACCTGGCACGCGGACCGGAGGACATTCACGACATTGCCGAGTGGGTGTGGGATAAGTATCCTAGGCAACACCAATTTAAGAAGAACTCTGGTGGTGGTGGCTATCAACGAGCCTAAACCGCGCCCCCGACTGGCGTGGATTCGATACGGATACCCTATTTCCGACTGGCAGCTTAAACGTGCAGTTGGAAACTTTCGGGTTGCCATCCTTCAACCCTGGGAAACGCAGATTGCCACGAAGCTTAAAGAAGCCGACCCAGCAATGACCGTGCTTGCCTACAAGTGCCTGTCCTCCGTTCGGGACTACGAACCCGGCCCGGTGTTTTCTTCGGGCATTAGCCCCAACCAAGCTGCTGAGCTAGGCACCACGGCCGGGGTTGCCGATTGGGCAGGATATGGTGGTCATATTCAGCAACAAGTGTGGAATCCTACCTACCAAGAAGCGTGGGTTAGCAATGTCGTATCTGAAATAGCGGACAGTCCCTTCGATGGCGTCATGGCGGATAACGATGTGTGGGAAGACTACTATGGGCACGGCCTAGACATGGAACAAACTCGCGCCGGCTTGGAAACCATCATCAACCAGGCAGGAACTGACCTTAACGCACACGGAAAAATTCTCGTCCCTAACATCGCGGAATCACGCCTGCAGGAAGGAAGATGGCACCGCCACTCCCGCTACGGCGGTGGCTACGAGGAATGTTGGTTAGGTTGGGGCAGTTCCGGTGACGGCTGGCTCAGTATCGATCACTGTCTGGACCAAGTGGCAGCCATGGACGACGATGGCTTAATCATCGCACGGGTTCCCGGGTCGACCAAAAACTACACTCACCATCTTCGGCTTGCGCTTGCTTCAGCCTGGGTATTCCTGCCCCACCGCGACATCGCAGTCAGTGCGACAGGGCATGACAAATACAATGGAATTCCGTTATTTCCTGACATAGATTTGGGAGAAATCGAAAGTGACATCCAGCGCGAAGGCGATACTTTCATGCGGAAATTCCAGCACGGCGAAGCCTACGTCAATCTAGGCGATGAAATAAACGAATATGGTATGCCACCTAAAACCGGCAAGCTGGTTACACGGGAATAATGCAGTTCTCATGCTGCGATAATTAGAACAATCATTTGATAGGTATTCGGGTTAGGATAGCTGTCATAATGTATGATAAGAGACCTGGGATAAGGAAAGGAGTAAGATATGAAGCTCGAATTTAAGCGAACTAATAATGCTGAATTGGCACACCAAAAACAGCGCCTCATAAAGGAATTAACTTCTGAATACAGCAAGGTAGAAGGCGCGCCGATGACGCGAAGTGATTTGAACGATCTTGCATCGCTGGGATTGCTTTCCGTTGCGGAACGAAAGCTGTATGACGAACTCCGCCGGGTCGAAATGCTACTGGGTGAGTAGCTCAAATGGGCTTTCAGGGCGAGGTTGAACGTTTTTTCCAGCAGGTTTGGGATACGATATGCGCTGCCTTACCGGTAGATGAAAGCATTATCGATCAAGAATCTAGAAACATAGTCCACAACGAAGATAAGGGAATCTGGGTGGGAGAGTTTGCGGTTCCGCTCGCGCATCCAGTTAATGGACAATCTAAAGTCGCTGACTTTCGGGAGTAAACTGGGGGATACAGCGATTTGTTTAAAATAATCGTGAGATACGAAATGTGCACAGACCAAACAGGAGAATATTTGGCTGTCTCAGAAAGCAAATTCGAACTGCGAGTTCACACTGCACCTGGAATCCGATTCGAGTATTCACGTAAAAATACGAGCGCTCCTAAAGCTCATATTCACTACACCGGTGTCGCGGGAATAATAAGCCCTGCTCTCATGCGTAATTTTGCCGATACGAAAGACCCCAAGAAAAAAGGGCACCTGGAAAAAGTGCACATGCCTGTTGGTGGGCAGAGATTTCGTCCTTGTCTAGAAGATTTTCTTTATTTCATCATTCGTGAATGCGGTTTTGTCGGCTTACATGGTTGGGAAAATAGGCTCCGCGATTTTAAAAAAACTTTGGCTTGATACCCAACTAAGGGCCGCTGTGCGCGATGCGCCGGAAGTTGCTGCAGAAACTTTGGAACAGCTAGGTTATTCGATCACTCGCCCTGAAACCAGCACAGACTGTCTTGAACATCGCCCCAACATGACTTGGTAAATATTATCGTATGTGAAAACAAGCTAAGGCAAGGGGAACACATTCATGCTGTTGTGCAATCCGCCGGTTAGGCACTTTAATATCAGCGCACTAGGCTAACAATCATGACCGTTGGCAAAATCCTCCTTTACTACAAATTCACCCCGATTTCTGACCCCAAAGCAGTAATGCTCTGGCAGCGTGAACTGTGCGAACTTCTGGGACTTAAGGGCCGTATTCTCATTTCAGAACACGGCATCAATGGCACGGTTGGTGGCTCTATGGAGGCCTGTAAAAAATACATCCGGAAATTCCGGGAATACCCAGGGTTTAGGGGTACCGAATTTAAATGGTCGGAAGGCGGGGCCGAGGACTTCCCTAAGCTCAGTGTCAAAGTACGTGACGAGATCGTGGCGTTCGGCGCGCCGGGGGAGTTGAAGGTGGATGAAAAAGGCGTGATTGGTGGCGGGGTTCATCTTAAGCCGGAGGAAGTGAACCAATTGGTGGCCGAGCGCGGCGATGAGGTTGTGTTCTTCGACGGCCGCAATGCTATGGAGGCAGAAATTGGCAAGTTTAAAAATGCCATTGTGCCTGATGTTCGCACCACTCACGATTTCATTCGGGAACTGGAATCCGGCAAATACGATTGGATGAAGGATAAGCCCGTTGTTTCTTATTGCACGGGTGGAATTCGGTGTGAGATCTTATCCTCGCTGATGTTAAACCGGGGTTTTAAAGAGGTTTATCAGATCGACGGTGGCATTGTGCGTTACGGCGAAAAATATGGCAATGATGGGTTGTGGGAAGGTTCGCTGTATGTTTTCGACCGCCGGATGCATATGGAATTTGGCGCTGGTGTTGATGATCCCGGTTTTATCCAACTAGGGCATTGCAAATGCGGTAACCCCACCAATAAGTTTGAGCACTGCATTAACGAGGATCACTGTCGGGACTTGGTGCTGATGTGCCCTGACTGCTACGAAAACGTTGCAACCCGACACTGTGGACGCGAAGAATGCATCGCGGTTGCGCAGGCCGCAGCGGTGTAATGCACTGCTTGTCGACGCCGCCACGGCGCGGTTTACTTCGCGTGGATCTCTAGCTCCCAGGCGGTGGCGTCGACTAGCATGACCTGAACGGACATGTACATGTCGGGTAGGAAGGTAGGCGAGAGAATGATAAAAACAACATCCTCGGGCCAGGCTTCAATCTTTTCAATCTGGAGATCTGCAGCTAATTCGTTGTGGTCTTTTTCTGTCGGGACGTAATCGGATTGGCAATAACAAGCGTCATTGACCTCTACCGCCACTGAACGCATAAATGCGTGAAGATCCATCTGCGTTAGAAACTGTTCAACTGCGGCAACGGTTTGCCCCTCATGGCAAATGATCGGTGCCATATATGTTTTCCTTAGATATTCTGCTTTTAAGTGGACACTGAAAAACACTACATAATATTTACGTGTAGAAGGTGCAAAACGTGAAGATTTCTATTTCAGAATCCAGCGACGCGAAACGGTACCCGCTAGTACGAAAAAACATACCGATAACCAGTTGGCGTGTTCGCCGTGTATTAAAGGTTGCAGAACGCAAAGCTGTGTGTTTGGAAGTGGAATTACATGCACAACAGGGTGGGGAAGTGGCCGTAGGGTTACATGGCCTGTTGATAGCTGCATTAACACATCAACAGGCTAAGCTGTGGTGGCCAGTGATTAACGAAATGAGCTGTAGAAAAGTCACACTTTGTGCCGCTGTTACTATGGGTGACCATTCGTGGTGGGTGGAATTGCCCAGTATAGAGGCTGCGATTGAGGCGATTAACCACACCAACGTGCAGATTTGCTATGGGGATTTCTCATTGCTTTTCGACGCCGACCGGGTAGGGTAGTCTGCAGCATCAGGCGTCGAAAAGCAATGGCTAAAATTATGCCTTGAACACGGAAGTTTCTTGGAAACGTTCCTCGTGAGTTTCTATATGAGCGGTTTCCTTCGAGAGCCAAATCGCTGCGGATGAAATAAGGAACAACACAGTTGCATAGATAGCCACGGGAGTTAGCCCAGAGGCTTCAGTAACAATGCGGTTGGCGATAAGCGGAGCAGTGCCAGCGCCCAGAATTGAGGCAACCTGGAATGAAATTCCCGCGCCAGTGTACCTGTGGGCGGCATCGAATTTCTCGGATAGGAAGGCACCGATCGGCCCGAATTGGGCTGGCTGAACCACAGAAACCATCAATATGAGACCGGCCCAAATCAAGCCCGGATTTCCAGTTTCGATCATGTTGATTACGATCCATAGGCCAGCGACAGAGACAATTCCACCCGCTAACATGACCCGGCGGCGACCGAATCTGTCGGATAAAAAGGCCAGGAATGGCATGACAAATACCGCTATAACAGAACCAATGGTGACCATCATCAAGCCATCAGCACGAGAAATAGGTGCATCAGTTTCCGCAGTGGCTTTGACGATATATGGAACCATGAACGATGCCTGGAGTCCTTGAACGAATAAGCCCGCCATACCCGCAAGGGAACCCAAAACTAGCTCCTTCGGAGAATCCTTCAGCATTTTCACCAGCGGCACACCAGTATGGACATCGCCACGTTGCCGGGCAGCTTCGAATTCTGGTGATTCAGTAACACGTGACCTTAAGTAAAGGCCGAAGATAACGATGCCAGCGGAGAACAAGAATGGAACCCGCCAGCCCCAGTCAGTGACGAAATAACGCTCTGGATTGGCAAAGTTGTCTCCAGAAATGACAGAGAAAATCGACAGAACCAAGGTGGAAAGTACAGCGCCAGCCGGGCCGCCAGCGATAGCTAGAGAGGCACCAAAACCTTTATTTTCTTCCTTTGAATGCTCCATTGCCATCAGTGTTGCACCAGCCCACTCGCCGCCGACGGCGAGTCCTTGAATTGTGCGAAGCACAACCAGCATGATGGGCGCGGCTACACCGATGGACTGGGCGGAAGGCATTAGCCCAATAGCTACCGACACGATACCCATGGTCAAAAGGGTGATAACCAAAACATTCTTGCGGCCATATTTATCGCCGAAGTGACCAAAGGCCATGGAGCCAATGGGACGCGAAATATAGCCGATCAAAAGGATGGCGAAGGACAATGTCGTGCCCATGGTGGGGGAGAGATTGCCGAAGAATAGCTGGGGGAATACGAGGCCAGCGGCGGCGGCATACAGCAAGAAATCGTAGTATTCAACGGTGGAACCAAGGAAGCTGGACAAAACCGCGCGACGGCGCTCTTTGGGGTCGTCGTTACCAACGATAACGGTAGACCCACTGGCAGGGCCGTGCGGACTCAGTTCTAAATCTTGCGATTGAGCAGACATGACACATCCTTAAAAGTGTGATCTAGGCGACATGGTTAATGAGAGGGTAATGCCTATGCCCGCCCGAACAGGAAAGTCGTTCCACCCAATGGCACGAGAATAAAAAGGCATGTGAAATGCAGCTTTATTGCATGGTGGATAAGGTAAATGCAGTGAGATGTGAGAAAAATTTTTGTAGAAAACACAAATATCCGTCCCAGCTGAAAGCAGCTTTATGGGACGGATATTGAATAGGCTAAAACCTAGTTCTTGCGAGGCGGGACGGTGTAAGTAGTTACCACTTTTGCTAGAACCGAATCATCTTCTGAGGATACAACGGTCGTATCAGTAACAATGATTGTTCTTCCGGCGCGAACGATATGCGCGGTGGCAACTGCGTCGCCAGATTTCTTATTGGAAACAACGTTAACCGAGGAACTTACCGCCAAGGGGAAAGTACCAGGTTCTACTTGTTGCATTGCCAGCCATGTGCCGGTGATGTCGGCAAGGCCGAAAAGGGATGGGGCTGAGAACATCCCAGCAGGTTGAGTGATTGCCTTATGCAATGGCATGCCTACCTTGACGTGTTCTTTGTCACCTGAGATTGGGTATAGCTTTAACGTGATGGCGACATCATCGACTCGGGAATAAAAATTCTCCCATTGTTCCTTAAAATTCATGTCAGTTTCAGCCCTTCAATTTCTTCGCTCATTTCGGTTACCCAATCAGGTTCAGCGACCATAAGTGATAGGTCTTTACCGTCGCGTAGCTGGACATCTAGGACATAACGCAGTCCAGCTTGTTCGCATTCACTGATTGCGTCTACATCGCCCTCCTCAACGGCTACCACGATCCGACGGCAGTCCGGGTGGTTGGCGAAAATCTCCGCGACCTCCAGCTGCATTTCTTTCGCAGTGCCAAACGGCAGTTCTAGGTCGTTTTTCCCATAAGGATAGGTATGACGTAGGGGAGAGGACTCGATCGGGATGGCGTGCATTATGATGCCTCCTCGTCCAACATCTCGCGCACCATCTGTTTGATGGCTAGCTTGTCGATCTTTCCGGCCGAATTTCGGATGATTTCTTCAACAAGAATCAGTTTCTTCGGGAGTTTATAGCGTGCAAGATGACGTTCGCAGTGTTCTCGAAGCAGATCAATGGTGATTTCAGCTCCTGGATCGGGCTGAATCACCGAGATGACGATTTCACCCCACTTCTCATCCGGCAGACCGATAACTGCGTTTCCACGTACACCATCGAATTCAGCGATGACTCGTTCAACCTCAGCAGGGTATACGTTTTCACCACCGGTGATAATCATGTCTTTCAGGCGATCCACAATATAGTAGTAGCCGTCGTCGTCTCGGTGCCCTAAATCACCGGAATGGAACCACCCTGCGGTGTAGGACTTTTGTGTTACCTCAGGATTATTCCAATAACCTGTGGCAACATTTGGGCCTCGCACCCACAGTTCGCCGGTGACACCGGGTTCTTTGACTTCTTCGCCCGAATCCGGGTCGATGAGTCGAACCTCAGTGTAAGGCATGGGGATACCGCAGGATCCCGCTTTTTGATCCGTCATATGAGGCGGGAGGTAGGTTGCAAACGGGGCGGTTTCAGTAAGGCCCCACGCTTGTTGCACATTGATCCCCTTCTCCATGTATCGCCTAATCAGCACAGGCGGAACTGGGGCACCTGCACAAATGGTGGCGCGCATGGAATCGAGTTTCGCAGTTGCAAAGTGTGGATGGTTATACAGCGCTTCTAATTGGGCCGGAACCATGAATGTAGATCCAATTTGATGCTGCTCGATGTCAGCCAATACTCGTTCCGGCTCAAAGTGGCGATGGATCAACAGTGTGTTGGCGCGAACCAGTGCACGGATGGCGAAGGAATTAAGTGCACCGACGTGGAACAAAGGTGCGGTAGCTAGGGTTACATCGCCTGGTCGGCTGTCGACCATCGTGTCCACATTGATGGAATTCCACCACAGATTACCGAAGGTTAGTTGCACGCCCTTGGGTAGCCCGGTTGTACCCGATGTGAATAGCAAAAGCGCAAGATCCGTCATGGACATGGGGCGCGGTTTTAACTGGGTATCACCAGCCGGTGCCATAGTGGATGTAGCTTGCCAATAGAGAGGAACTCGACCGTCGACAGGAGCGTGGGTGTCGTCATCGACCACGACAACATGGTGCCGTTCGATTCCATAAATATGTTTGGCTTGGGGCAGGTAGGGGCCTTCGACAACGATGGTGTGCGGGGTGCCTTGCATAAGTAATTGCGAAATTTCCGGGGCGGATAACCGGAAATTAAACGGCATGAAGGTTGCTCCTAGCCACCATGCGGCCAGCATGGTGAACACGAAGGACTGCGAATTCATTCCCAAATAAGCAACACGATCACCTTGGCGGACGCCAGCTTCGTCGAGGTGCTGCGCCCACCGCATGATGGTGTCTTTGAGTTCAGCATAGGTAATTTCGTCGCCTTCGTAATTCAGCGCGACGAGATTAGGTTGATATTTAGCATGCCGCGTAATTTGCGAGCACGGATTAATGTCGACTTTATCGGCAGTGTGTGAAACACCTTGAACAATCACAATTCATCACCTCCAGCGGCAGTTCGGAATCCACGAGCGGCAATTCCGCCATCTGCGTTAATAATGGCGCCGGTAATATTTCCGGCATTGGTAGGGCTAGCAAGCATCACGAATGGGCCAGTAAAAGCAGCAGGGTCTGTTGAAATATCGTGAAGCGGAATATATGGGTTGGATCCCTGCCACCGATCAAGCGAATCGGAAAAACTACGAGTTTCCAACCCGATGGAGGCCGGGCCCCGTAAATCTGTGCGCATCCCGCCAACCGCAACTCCGTTGACTCGAACTTTGGGTGCTAGTTCGTAGGCAAACTCCAGCATCAGTCCACGGTCCGCGAATTTGCTGGCGGTGTAAATTGGTCCGCCACCAGCGGCGTAGAACGCGGCATTAGACAATGTCATGATGATAGAACCTCGGGTTTTTACCAATTCCCGCCACGTTGCTTCAACAGTAAGAAGGTAACCTTTGACGTTTATTGAGAAAATTTCGTCAAAGATTTGCGACAACTCATTGCCGTTGTGGCGAGTAACTGAGCGGTTATAATCCCAGATTCCGGCATTGGGAATGACAGTATCTAGTTGATTGAATTTTTCTAGTGTTGCGCTGACAGCAGCATGTAAGGCGGCGGGATCCCGAACGTCTGCGCCGAGTGCAAGGACTTTGTCCGGGTCGAGTTCTTGGGCAATAGTGCGGGCGCGTTCCTGGTCGACGTCGACCAAGGCAACGTTGGCTCCCTCCTTAACGAACCGACGACTCAGCGCAGCGCCGAGACCAGATCCAGCTCCCGTGATGAAGACAGTTTGGCCTGCAATCATGTCGGGCACCTCCTAAAAGAAAGTCGAGATGTTTTTGGAGGGCAGGACGTTGATATCCAGAAGGATGCGCCGATCGAAAATCTTGTATCCAGCGTCTGTTTTCCGCAGAAGATCGGTGCGGGTGCCAGCAAAAATATCGCGTTCGTTTTCCAGCCGGGTGCGCCACACTAGAAAGTTCGAGCGCACCTCAAGAAGTTGGTTTCCGTTTGGGTCTTCGGCATGACGCACGGAAAGATTAGTAATGAGATGGCGGGTTCGTGATGGGGGATCTTCAGCCCAGGCCATTCCAGAATCAAACCGGCGGATTCGCCACGCCAACGAGTCCTTTGTCTCGTCGTAAAATGCGGCTTCGTCTGGGGCTGCGATGGCAAGCGCTTGCTGCCTGCGCAACCGATTGGTTCGAGTAGGGGACCAGTAATATAGGTCATCGTCGAAACGTTCGAGCCAGTCGACGTAGCGGCCTTCGTCTAAAAGATCCGCCTCGTCGTAATAGAGGTTTTGAATCTCATAGTAGATTTCACTGTTGACACGATCGCCAACCGTGATGTCTTCACGTCGTAAGTAGTCGGTCATTTTTCTCTCACCCCTTATCTAACGGGCTAGCTTCTTTAGATTGACGGTTGGATCTGCCAGTTTCTCCTGGTCGACCACAATTTTCTGGTCGATGATTCGGCGAGCTGCGCGGACGGCCATTCCGGCATCTATCGCCGCGCAACCCGCCATCGTGCCGTCCTCGTTCATGCGAAATGCAACCTGTGGTTGACCCGTGGCATCGGGGCGAATGATGGTGGTGCCTTTAACAGACATGGAACCCACACCTTCAACATGGACGTTGTAACGATCAGTCCAAAACCACGACGAATTTCGGGTAGGAAGCTCCGAGTGATTAATAGCCGCTGCGGCAATTTGTGCATCGCAAACAGCAGATTCCCAGTGCTCATGGCGGCGTTCTAAAGATCCATCAGGATTGCGGTGCCGGGCGCAGTCACCAATTGCCCAGATATGCGGGTGTGAGGTTTGTTGGGAAGCATCAACCAAAACCCCATTGTCGCAATCTAGCCTGGCACTGCGGGCGAGTTTTTCTTCTGGAACAATGCCAACCGCGATCAAGACGTGATCCGCCGTAATCTCGGCGTGATCGTCGACATGCAAGATAAAATCAGCGCCATCCCGGTCGATGCGGGTAACAACACCGTTGACAAATTCAACACCGTTTGCCGCATGCAAGGAATGCAGGCGCTGAGCAATCTCATCACCAACCGCTGGGATTAATGCCACTGGTTGTGGGTCAATCAGCGTTACCTCAGCACCGAGTTCGTGGGCAGAAGACGCGACTTCAGCTCCAATTAATCCAGCGCCAATGATAGCAAGTCGGCTGCCAGGAACAAGGGCCGCTTTAAGATCAAGGGCGTTGGCAGCGGTACGCAGAACTCGCACATCTGGATCATCAAACCCCGGTGTTGGCAGGCTACGAGCTAAACCACCGGTCGCTAGAACAAGGTTCTCATATTCGATGGTGCGGCCATCTTCAAGGGTTACCACACGGGCATCAGCGTCAACACTGACGGCATGGCCGGTGATAATCTCAATGGCTTTTTCTTCGTAAAATTCGGCTGGTGCGAGCAAAATTTGCTCGGTGGTTTTCGCTCCATTCAGAATTTCTTTACTTAACGGTGGTCGGTCGTACGGCAATCCTTCGGGATCAATGATTGCGATGGAAACCTCTTCGTTCAGCGAACGTAGTTCACGTGCCAGAGTGAACCCACCAATTCCACCACCAATGATGACAGTGTTAATCATCGCCAGCCTCCGATGGGGTTCCCGGATACAACCAGATTTCATCGCCGCGAACCTCAACCTTATGGGTGTTGGTATCGTCAACCGCCGGCATGCACAAAACCTTGCCGGACTTCAGACAGAACTTTCCGGAATGCATAGGGCATTCAACTTCCGTGCCCTCAACCCAGCCGTCCGCGAGCGATGCATCACCATGGGTGCAGACATCATCAAGAGCGAAAAATTCGTCGTCTTCAGTTCGAAACACGGCGATCGGTGCGTCATATCCAGTGACATCTGATTCGAAGACAGCGCCTTCTTCTTGCTCAATGTCATCCACATGGGCAACTTTTACCGGGTCAGTCATGAGTGCATCCTCCGTTACAGTCAGAGTTCGGATTTTTTGAGTCTTCATCTGCGTTGCGCAACTCGTGCCAGGCTGGGGTGGCCATCAACTTCCGCCACCGGCGATACACGGCACGGCCTGCGGCATCGGAATACAGACTTGAGGTTTGGCCAGGGAAACCAGGTTCCTCGCGTAGATCACCAAGCCCCATTTGGTAATTCAGCGCCGTATTCCCAACCATGAATGCATGAGCGTTGGCCTGGCATTCAGACCAGTTTTCGCCGTCATCCTGCTCAAAGATGCCAGACGGGCCGAAAGTCCGAAGATTATAGAGCCGCTGCGCGTGGCGGACATCCTCTGGCATTGATTTATCCAATACCGTCCAACTCCATACCTCCATTTTGTTAGGTCCCTTTGGATGCCAAACTCGGATAGAGCCGTTTACCGGCAGGTAGGAGAAATTGGGGAAGACAGTTGCATGCCCATTGGTTAGTGGGCCCATCACTTGTTCAGGGGATAACCGCTGCCGAAGAAAGTCATAGTCGTAGTACTCATGAACTGGCTGGGCATCAAACCTATTGCGTGGATGAACAGGGAATCCGGCACCGTTGCCGTATTCGTCGGAGTATTGCCGTCCGGTACGCATGGCAATTTCTTTCTTAGGGCCTTTACCAGTCGGTGACATCACCATCAGCGCGGAGGCGTGGGACATATTCACGTGGTACCAGTCCGTGGCGAACTGTTCCGCCGCGAGTTTCCAGTTACCTTCCAAAACCCACTTCGTTACACCACCAACAACACAAGTGCCCTCTGGATCGCGATCCATAAAGGCATCGATGTACCAGCGCATGTCGCCGAGGGTGTCCTCCAATGGTTCCGCGTTTTCGTCCCAATTGGCGAAGATCAAGCCTTTGTAGCTTTCCACACGAGGAGCGGAAACCAAGCCCCAATCGGCAGGGTTGAAGTTTTCACCGTACGCTTCCTGGGCTGGAACATTTGCCAGATTGCCATCCAGGTCAAATGACCAGCCGTGGTAGGTGCAGGTGAAGTTTTTGGTTGAACCCATGTCTGCCCGGCATACACGCGCCCCGCGGTGGCGACAGTTATTGAGCAGGACGCGGATTTCGCGCTTTTTGTTTAAAACTGCGATGACCGGGTCTTCGCCCATATAGGTCTGGAAGAAGTCGCCTGGCTTTTTAAATTGGTCTTCGTGGGCGATGAATAACCAACTACGCGCGAAAATGCGGCGCATCTCTTGTTGGTAGACCTGAGTGTCCGAGAAGATACGGCGATCCACGAGTCCGCCATCTGGATCGACCATACCGCTGACGTCGAGATTGACATCAAGATTCGGTGGTCGGGTCAGGCCGCCACGAGGCATTGGGTTATCAGGGGTAGACACTGAACTCTCCTAAAGTTGACATAAAGACGAGGGTGCCTTAGGGGTTGCGGTTTGGGTGTTACGCACAACCCTTTTTGTAGGCTGGTTCACATTTAGTTTCTCTATACTGTGCCGTCACGCCTGAAAAGGTTCTAATCATTGTTCCGTAGAGTGGAACGAAAATATTAAAGCAAAGGTGGTATGCGGTTATCGTGGGCGATAACAGGTCGAAACCGAAGTAATATTCAGCCCATAACACGCATAAATCACCAATGGGTGAACCTCATTGCGTAATACAGGTTCACCATTTTGATTGATGATTCAACTATTTTCACTGCATGTTTTCTTTTCGCAACCAGCGGACTAATCAAAATGCTAAAAGTGGATTTTCAACCAGAAGGAGAGGAGTTTCTACCGATGACTGACAAACTAAAAGTTCCAGCAGCAGAAAAACCAATCGACAATCGCGGTGCTGTAGACAAAGCTTTTAGCCTGTTGCGTTGTTTTAGCGATCATGACGCCAATGGGATTGGCGTCAGCGAGCTGGCGCGTCGGGCTCAGATGTCGAAAACGACATGTCATCGTATCCTTGCCACCTTGGTTGCGAATGGGGCGATTGAGCGAGCCGGTGACGTGTATCGGCTTGGGCCCCTGTGCTTCGAGCTAACCCATACGACGGGTTCGTTGAAAAAAGAAGTCGTGGGTGAGGTGCTGACACCTTATCTAGCGGCGCTTTTTGAACAGACTAGGCAAACTGTTCACTTGGCCTTTTTGCAAGGTACCCAAGTGATATACGTTAATAAATTGTTTTCGATCAAACGGATACCAGCGCCGTCACGGATCGGCGGCAGCGCACCCGCATATTGCACTGGCGTGGGTAAAGCGATGCTAGCGTGGGACTACGAGCGCACAGAATCTGTAATTAAGGCAGGATTGACCTCATGGACCGAGAACACGATCGTTGATCCAAACAAATTGCGTGAAGAATTGGTGCGAGTACGGGTAGAAGGGGTTGCCTACGATCGGGAGGAGATCACGCCTGGGTTAACCTGCGTTGCTGCGCCGATTTTCGGTCGAAATAACGTGCCAATCGCGGCGATGAGTGTAAGCGGGCCAACTGCTACTTTCAACCCAGAAATGTACGTTCAAGCTTTACGACGAACTTGCAAGGCAGCTGGAAAGGCAGCTATCACCTTCCAACGGGCGCAGGAAGAACGTCGAAAAGTGGGGCAGTAGCACCCCACTTGTCCTGAAGATTGTCACTAGCCGCGTAATGCGACAGCAACATCAATGATCATGTCTTCCTGGCCGCCGACGTAGCCACGTCGACCGATTTCGCGCAGAATATCGGCGGTTGGGACGTCATAACGCTTCGCAGCGCGTTCAGCATGCAATAGGAAGGAATTGTAAACCCCCATCTGACCTTGCACGATCGAACCACGATCCATCATGGGAAGTCGCTCTACCATAGGCTTGAGTACGTCTTCGGCGGCGCTCAAAATTGCGGGCAAATCCACCCCGTGTTCGATTCCAAGCCGATCGAACGCGACAGCTAACACCTCTGTGGGAGAATTTCCTGCGCCAGCCCCAAGCCCAGCTAAGGAGCCATCTATCTGACGAGCACCAGCGCGAACCGCCAAAACCGAATTGGTGACGCCGAAAGACAAATTTTGGTGGCCGTGAAATCCAACTTGGGCTTCGTCACCAATTTCATCTACGAGTGCCGCTACCCGGTCGCCCGCTTCCTCCATGATGAGTGATCCAGCTGAGTCGACAACGAAAACACATTGGCAACCTGCATCAACCATGATTCGCGCTTGGGCGGCCAGTTCAGCAGGCGAAATCCGGTGGGAAAGCATCAGAAAACCACCAGTCTCCATTCCCATTTCTCGGGCAGCCTCAAAATGTTTAATGGACACGTCCGCTTCAGTGCAGTGGGTGGCAATACGTACCATCGCAGCGCCGCGTTTATGCGCTTCAGTAAGATCCGCGACAGTACCTAGACCGGGCAGAAGCAGACAGGCGATCTTCGCATTTGTGGCTTCGTCCACGGCAGCTTCAATAAGTTCTAAGTCGCTCACCTTAGAGAAACCGTAATTAAATGACGAACCACCAAGGCCGTCACCGTGGGTTACCTCGATCATTTCGATATTGGCATCGTCTAAGGCGCGTACCACCGCACGCACTTGTTCTGCGGTGTATTGATGCCGAATAGCGTGTGAACCATCCCGTAACGTGGTGTCATTGATCCGAATGTTAGTCATAATTACTCCCTTGGGTTAGGCACTGCCCGAATCTGAACGCAGTAAATCGACGTATTTATCAGCTGTAGCGACGGCTGCGGCGGTGATGATATCGAGATTTCCGGCATACTCTGGCAAATAGTCAGCTGCACCTCGAACTTCAATAAGCACAGTTACCCGACCCCAACCGTTCCACTCTCTACGGGCGGTATCAAATTGCGGCTCAGCTGTCAGGTGGTACCCGGGGACGTATGATTGCACAGTTTCGACCATGTGCATGATCGAGCTTGTTATCTGATCCTGCAATTCACCAGGCTCAGCCGCCTCAGGTGGCAGGGAGCAATAAACGGTATTGCGCATGAGCATTGGTGGTTCAACTGGGTTGAGAATCAGGATGGCTTTTCCGGTTTGAGCACCACCCACTTTTTCCAAAGCCGCGGAGGTGGTTTGCATGAACTCGTCAATATTGGCGCGGGTGCCTGGCCCTGCTGAGCGCGAGGAAATAGAAGCGACGATCTCGGCATATTCGACCGGGACAATCCGCGAAACCGCAGCAACAATCGGTGTGGTTGCCTGACCACCGCAGGTGATCATATTGACATTTTTTACCGTGCTGAGGGTATCAAGATTGACGGAGGGGCACACATAAGGCCCAACGGCTGCGGGAGTGAGGTCGATGGCTCGAATGCCAGCGGCTTCAAATCGTGGGGCATTGGCTTTGTGCGCATACGCTGAGGTGGCTTCGAAGACGAAATCAGGGAGATCTTTTTGCTCCAACAGCCAATCGACGCCACCGGCTGATGCGGTCACTCCGAGTTTCTCGGCACGCCGAAGACCATCAGATTCGGGATCAACCCCGATCATGTACACCGGTTCAATATTGCGGGAGTTTTTTAACAGTTTCATCAGCAGATCTGTGCCGATGTTACCGGGGCCAATAATGGCAGCGGTTAGTTTAGAAGTCATGGATAATCCTTAATCAAGGCAATGGGTAAGCAGGGAATGCACGATGGTGAGATTAAACAAAACGAACGTTGAGGCGGCCGAAACTACCGTAGTCAACGGATAACGATTGGCCTTGGACAACCGGGGCGGCAGCGCAGAAACTGCCCGATAGGATAATGTCGCCTTTTTTCAACTGAACTCCTTGCTCAGCAAGCGTGTGCGCCAACCACACAATCGGAGTGACCGGATGACCCATCACCGCCGACCCGGCGCCTTCACCCGCGACTACGTCGTCGATTATCATCGTTGCGCGAACGTCAGGTAGCTCAGCAACAGGAATGTCGACCGGCTCCGTCGATAAAATAATGGCACCACAGGAGGCGTTATCGGCGATGGTATCTACGAGACGAATATCCCAATCACGTACCCGCGAATCAATGATTTCAACCGCAAGATAAACGGAATCAATAGCGGCTTCAACTTCGGCCATCGTGGCATCTGGGTTTAGGTCGGAACCCAACCGAAACCCCAGCTCTGGTTCTACTTTGGGGGAAATGAATCGCGATACAGGTATATCAGAATCTGCCTCATAGAGCATGTTTTCGGTGAAAAACCCGAAGTCAGGACTATCGACGCCTAACTGTTGTTGCATTGCCACCGAGGTTAAACCAATTTTGCGGCCAATCACCCGGTGGCCTTCTGCGACAAAAGCTTCTTCCTGCAATTGCTGAATACGGTAAGCACCTGCAACATCTAAATCGTCGACAAGCAATCGGGGCGGTTCTACTGGCTGTCTAGTTGCATATGCACCTTTAAGCTGGTCGGCAATCGTGTGGTAAACAGCGTTTTTACTCATGCTGGTGGATACTTTCTTGGCTTTTGGGTGGATAAGAAATCACATTGGTATCCACCGCAATAGTGCTGAATACGTCAATTAAGGGGCGGCAATCATGATGCCAAACCCAGCAATGTACTCTCGGATGGGTTTGTAGTATTCAAATTCCACCGAGTACGCGCCCGCTGCACTATGAAGTGCGGAAAAGGCCGCTACCCACGAGCGCACCTCATGGGAAGAATGACCAGCCTGTTCGTCCATATCGTCGGCTCGGTACGCGTCGAATAAGGTGGGGTCGTTGGCGGCGCAATCCTCCATGAACTTCAGATCCCACTCCGGGTTAAGATCCAAAATTTCCGCCTCGCCCCGCGCGAACGCTTTCGCAGTATTAATAACATTCATCTGCCGATTATTACGTGCCTCCGCCGTGGGGTGCCGACCGTTAAGCAAAAGTTGTCGCTGCTCATCAGTTGCCGTAGCCCACTGCGGCACCGGCGGATCATGTGACAGCCCACCAGAGGCGATCAATAAAATCCGCTCATCCCGGCCAGCCAAGTATTCACCGATCGCCTGCCCCATTTTCCGAACCCGCTCCATGGGAACAAACGGACGGGCAACGCCATTGACATAAACCGGAACCGTAGGTTTTGCGGTTAGAGAATCGTATAACAACTCAATGGGCTGTACCGCGCCGTGATCAATCTCCATACGACGAGAAATCGCAATATCGATTCCCTTATCAATGACAAACTGAGCCATCTCCTCGCTGATCTCGGTGGGAACAGAAAGTGGGCCCTCAATGGAGTCGTAATCACCGACACTTAACGCTTCATACCCAATGCAGTAAGGCGGCATTAGATCATAAAAGAAACCGTTATAGTGATCCGGGGCGATCGTGACGATCAATTCCGGGTCGAATTCGTTGACAAAAGAACGAACGCGTGAAAACGCGTCGTTTAAGCTGGCCGTGACCTCATCACCCGGATCATTGATCCCAAGCAACGGGCTATGAGACATAGCCAAAAGCGCAAATTGAGCCATGATGATTTCCTTAAAATAGTGCTTTCGATTACATCGACAAAGCAAAAATGATAGGGGTAAAACCGAACCACCAGTTTTCAACCAAAAACACTGATGATTCGGGTGAAAGACAGACAAAATAGCCAGAACCGTTACCGGTTAAGCAAGAAATCGAGGTGAATCTTATTAAAGGTCTCGGTGTCCTCATACTGCGGCCAGTGACCACAATTCTCCATGACCGCCAACTGCCCGTTTGGTATCAATTCTGAAATACGGCGACCCTCATCTACCGGACCAGATGGATCCTTAGTTGTCCACAGCACTAACGCTGGCGCTTGGATTGCGCGCAGGTCGTCGTCGGAAAGCATATTACGCTTGCGGATCTCAAGGTTCTGCAACGCCATATTCATCTCACACGCCATCGGCCAATCAGGTTGTTCAAAAATCCGCTGTCGGGTGCGGATAAGATCCGGGGTGACCATTGTCGGATCCGCCATAAGCCACTCCAGCCGGGCTTTCACCCGCTCCCAGGAAGGATCCTTCGCCGCCTCCATAGATAAGGTGTACAACCGCTCCATCACCTGTGGGTTAGCCATCGTGCCGCCCATGGTGTTAAGCACAATGCGTTCCACCCGCTCGGGATAAAGCTGAGCCAATCGTGCGGTAGTCCAACCGCCAAGGGATTCGCCGGAGAAATACGCCTTCTCAACCCCAAGCTCATCCATGATCGCCAACACTTGGCCAACATAGTGCTTAATCTCCAGGGGGTGCTCTGGTTTGGTGGAGTAACCATGCCCGATGAAATCAATAGCATACACATTGAAATGTTCAGCATGCGCAGCCAAGTTGCGGGCATAAGCCTCCGCATGTCCGGTGATTCCATGAAGCATAAATAGCGTCGGCTTGTCAGGAGTACCTGCATGAAGATAACGAGTCCGGTATCCCCCTGCCTCTATATATCCTTGGCTGAACTCAACCTCAGCCAGATCATCCCAGACACTCGTGTATTGCTTATCAGACATTTTCCTCCTTCATGAACCGCAAAGAACTGGGCTGCTAAAACCCCAGAAATTAAAGATTGGTTGCTTATGTCATGATGGTAAGGTGCTGCACCTTGGCTTACTATCAAGTGTTCCAATCAGTGGAACACTTGGCTAGAGGAGCCAAAATAGCAAAAGCAAACGTCACCGATACACTTAGCTTTTCGACGCCCCACCAGCCGCTTCCTAAAGCATTAACTAACAAAATTTTCCGACCGGAAACAGCGAATT